>CAYUVM010000317.1:0-5708 GCA_964447935.1 uncultured Cytophagia bacterium
CGCAATACTCGTTTTGGTTCACCGACGTGCAGTGGCGTTTGGAAAATTACGGCGTTGATCCCGATCTCGTCGTCGATTTCGACCCCGACTCTCATCTGCGCGGTGAAGACCCACAGCTCGAACGCGCGATTGTTGAAGCGAAACGCCTGTTAGAAGAAACCGGCACGCCGCCGCCCAAGTTCGATGGCCGGCCCAACCTGGCGCTGCCGGTGTGAGACTAACTTTATTTCACCAAAAGCAATCGTTTGGCTGCCACCGCTTCATTGCCGATTTTCAAACGATAAAGATACGCGCCGCTCGGCAGTGTCTGACCGGCATCGTCGCGACCGTCCCAGCGCATGATTTGTCTGCCGGCATTTTGCTCGCGGCTGATTAATGTGCGCACCAGTTGGCCGCGAATATTATAAACGCGCAGTTCCACTGGCGCGTTTTGTGTGAGTGTGTACTCAATCGTCGTTGCGGGAGTTCCCGTCGCGCGCGACAACGCATCGTTGCCAAATGGGTTGGGATAATTTTGCACCAGTTGCGCGGATTTTGGAACCGTACCGGAATCATCAACCGAACTGGCAGTCGGACGGAAACGATAAATGCGCCCATCAAATGCGCAGATATACAATTCAAGATTTTTGTCGACGCCAAAAGACGCAATGAAGAGGTTGGTATCGAGCAACAGCACGTTACTGGCCGGATTGACGCCGTCGTAGCGTAGCGACCAAATTCGCCCGCTCACATAATCGGCATAAATGTACGCGCCAGCCAACTCCGGAACTTTGTTGCTGCGATAAACATAGCCGCCCGTCACCGAAGCGCCGAGGGTGCGGTCATACTCTGCAATCGGCTTGGTCAAACCCGGTAAATCACAGGGGCTGCCGGAGGGATAACAAAGCGATCCTTCCATCCGATTCCAGCCGTAATTTTTGCCGTTCTCAATAATATCAATTTCTTCGCGCCGGCCCTGCCCAACGTCGCCGGCCCAAAGCCATTTCGTCACCGGATCGAAACTCATGCGCCACGGATTGCGCAATCCGTAAGCGTAAATCTCCTCGCGATTACCTGCCGTATTGCCGGCAAATGGATTGGTGCTCGGAATGCCGTAATTTCTGCCGGCGCTGCTGGTGTTCACATCGATACGCAAAATTTTTCCCAGCAGCGTTTGCAAATTTTGGCCGTTGCCTTGTGGATCACCGCCGGAACCGCCGTCGCCGGTGGCAATATAAAGATAACCATCCGGCCCGAACGCGATCTGGCCACCGTTGTGGTTTTCGAATGGCTGGTTGAACGTCAGCAGAATAAATTCACTGTTCGGATCGGCTAGATTGGGATTACTCGCATTGACGCGATAACGTGCGATCACTGTTCGGCGTGGGGAGATGGCCGTATAGTTGACGTAAAAGTAGCCGTTGTTTTTATAATCCGGATGAAACGCCAAACCCAGCAAGCCTTCCTCATTCCCGCTGTCATTCACGCGTCCCGTAATGTCCAAAAAAGTAGCGGCGGTGGCGGCGCCGGCGTTGTTCTCAAATACTTTAATGACACCGGCCTGTTCAACCACAAAAATTCGATCCGTGCCATCGCCGGGATGTTGCAAATCTACCGGACGGGCAAAAGATAAGTTGGAAAAAGCCACTTGTAATTGCAATGACGATTGGCCGTGGACGGCAGTGCCAATTAAGTATAAAGCCAAAAACAAGCTCCGAGCAAAAAACATAAGAATCCTTTCTATCAATTATTCCAAAAGTAATGCTTCCTTTTCACATACTATGTTTTACCCGTGGGCGCGGCGTTCAGTTTCGCGGCTAAACAACATAGTTTTCTAATTCCACAAGATTGTTTATCACAATATCCGGGCGCAGCGGCAAAAGGGTTTCTAATGGGCGAAAACCGAAGGTCACTGCGCCAGTGAAGCTCCCTGCGGCCTTGCCGGCCAGAATATCATTTTCACTGTCGCCAATGATCATCGCGCGTGTCGGTGGAACCGCAAAATGCTGAAGAATTTTTATTAGCCCCTCCGGCTCGGGCTTGAGCTTTAGGTTTGTCTGCCCACCGACGACCATCTCAAAATATCTGCAAATTCCAAGCCGCTCCAAAAGCTTATCGCTAAACTCTTGCGGCTTGTTGGTGAGCACGGCTTTTTTCTTGGCGGCAAAATGTTCGAGCATTTCGCTCGTTCCGGCGTAGGGGCGCGAAAAATCGGCAATGTGCTCGAAATAGTAGTGACGAAAATACTGGCGGACCTCTTCCAATTCTGCTTCGGTAACATTGCCCAGCGCCCGCTCTAAAAGTTTTTTCAAACCGTCACCGACATAACTAATTACCACCTCGAGTGGAAGCGCCTGGCGGCCGGTCTGCTGCAACGCATAATTGACCGCGTTCGCCAAATCGTGGCGGGTATCCACCAGGGTGCCATCAAGATCAAAAATCAATAACTCAATTTCGTAATTCAACTTTTGCCTCAGGTTTGATCGAAGGAATGAAACACTATCCGCATTTATGAAAAGCATATTAGAAAAAAGTAACGCCATTTCCAAGCAAAACTTTCCAGCCGGGCTCCGCAATTTTACGTAAATGCCGGTATGCAAAATAAAATACCGCTATAAACTCCAATATTCACTATTCATTCGGTGTGAGGATGAGCAAGCGAAGATTTTAATGTGGAGAATTTGATGGCTGCACTCCGGACGATGGCCAAACACCTGCGCAACTTGTTGGAAGTTCGTCTTTACCGGCCTTCGCAGTTTCGTATCGGTTTGCAAGATGATTTTGATTTGCGCACGCCGGCGCGGGCGCTTCAATCCACTTCCATTCATTTGACCGGCGCAAGCGACTGGATTTGCCGCGCGCAAGACGCCAACGCTGATGGCGGGGTGGCGGCGCGTTATCGTTTCTCTCACGGTTGGACGGCTTCCTATCCTGAAACCACCGGCTACATCATTCCGACATTTTTTAACTATGCCACATTTAAACACGACAACACCTATCGTCAACGCGCCTTGCGGATGGCCGACTGGCTGCTGTCGGTGCAGCAAAATAACGGCGCATTTCCCGGCCATGATGTGAGCAAAAAAAGTGCGCCACGCGTTTTTAACACCGGCCAGGCTTTAGCCGGCCTCGTGCGCGCCTTTCGCGAGACGGGCAACGATAGTTATTTGCAAGCGAGTATACGCGCCGGCGATTGGCTTGTGTCGGTACAAGACGCCAATGGGGCATGGACAAAATTTGCGTACTATGAACGAGCGCATACTTATTATACCGAAGTAGACTGGCCGTTGCTTGAATTATTTACGGCCACGCAAACTCCGGCATATTATGAAGCCGCGGTTAAGCATCTCGAGTGGACCTTGTCACATCAGCAAGGGAACGGCTGGATCGATAAATGCGGGTTCCGCGACGATGTCGCGCCATTTTTGCATACGATTGCTTATGCCATGCAGGGCTGGCTGGAGTCCGGTGCAATTTTACAGCCGGAGGCGCCGGCGAAAAACATTTATGTGCAAGCGGCGTTGCGTTCGGCGGAAGCATTGCTACACCGCTACGAAATCCGCGGATTTATGGCTGGACAGTTTGACCGGAATTGGAAGGGCACGGTGACGTACAGTTGTTTGACGGGTAATGCACAAACTGCGATTAATTGGTTGCGGCTTTACGAATTGACCCATGATGCGCGTTTTCTCAATGGGGCATTGAAGCTGAATGATTATATAAAATCCACCCAAGATTTAAAGAGCAATAACCCCGGCGTCCGTGGCGGTATCAAAGGGTCACATCCGCTCTGGGGACGCTACATTTCTTACAGCTATCCCAACTGGGCGGCAAAATTCTTTATGGATGCGTTAATGTTGGAAGATAAACTGCTGCGCGAATTGGAGCGACCGGAGAGCCGGTATGAACATCGTCATTCTCTGCAAAAGCTGGAACCATAAAAAAGTTATCGAGATTGTGCAGGCATTACATGCTCAAGCCTTGCGCGTACGCGGCATTGTGGCTTTGGCGGCGCCCTCGCAACGAATAACCTTGGCGCGAGTTATTCACAAAGTCAACGAACAAGGAATGGCGTCTCTGTTCTCGCATTTCTTCTCGAATAGATTCGGTCGCCACGAGCACTTGTATGAATTTGTTGCTACCAATGGCGTTCACCCACCTGCTGATTTGCATTCACGCCATGGGCCATTACACATTACCAAAAATCACCAACCGCCGCGACTGCTTGCCGAATACGCGCAACAACAACAAATTGAAATGGTCTGCGTGCAGGATTTAAACAGCGTCGCGTGTGTGACGGCTTTGCAGCAAATGCGCACGGAAATTTTATTATTCGGTGGCGTTCCGATTATCCGCGCCAACATTTTGGCCGTTCCGAAAGTTTGCACGCTGAATGTACACATGGCCTTGTTGCCGGAGTTTCGCTGCATGAATGTGGCTGAGAGGTCTATTTTTAATGGCGCACCGGTCGGCGTCACCGTGCATCAAGTTGATCCCGGCGTTGATACCGGCGCTATTCTTTATCGTGAAACGATTGCTGTCAGTGATTGCAATACGATCGCGGCAATGCGCGCCAAGGTGAGCCGCCAACAACATCTGGTGCTCGCCAAATGCACGCGCTTATTGGTTGAAAACCGGCTTTCGCCCATCCCGCAAAAAAAATCCGCGGGCAAGCAATTTTATCTCATGCATGAAAAACTCAAGAACATCGTTGAGCGCCAGTTGGCAAAAGGCTATCAAAACAACAGCGCTTGTTAACCTGGGATAGGGGTTCCATTTGAGCGGTGCACAATTCTCTTTCATGACAATCCGATATTTTTTATGCCACCAATAAATCATCTTTTAAATACCGTAACAACTCTTGACATTAAGCGCATTTTTTCTTAGTTTGGTTCACCATTTGCTTTGGTGCATTCGCCTATGTGCAGTAGATTTTTTATATCGTTCTTTTTAATAGCGTGTACCGCCTCAAACTTGGCGGCGCAACGGTCGCCGCGGACGCCAGCCTGGTTTGTGCAAACGACCGGGTTCATCGCGCGTTATCACTCTGCGATAGATTACCAACCTGGAATCGGCGCTGGTGTGAGTATCGGCCACTTGATTCACCACCACTGGCTCGCTGCCACCGTCAGCTTTGAATATGCCCACACCACTCAGAAGTTGCTGTTGATCACCGGCCGCGAGGAAACGGCGGTCAATATCTATCGCAACCTTATAACTTTGCGAGCGGCCCGGGCTCTGAAGCACCGTCATATTTTCTGGTTTGGGGGTTTGCAGAGCGGGCTGTCCTTTTTTAAACCGCGCCCGTTGACAGTTGATGCTGGCATTACCGGAAAAATGACGCTTCGTCCGGCAGGTGAAAAAAAATTTGTTGTTGCCTGGGAGGGCGGATTGAATTTATATTTTCTTGAAGATGCCGCGCTGTTGTTGGCCGTAAGACAAAATTTTTCACGTTTTGCCTTCCGGCCATTAGGCTCGGCTCAGGCTACTCAGCAATGGCGGCCTGAATGGAATTTTGCCGCCGGTGTATTGCATCGTTTTTAAATCTCATTTTGTACTCGCAGCTTTGCTGTTCTCCAGCGCGCCCATAGGAGGGGGCGTCTATCCGAAATTTTCCTCCCACTTAATGGCTTATGGATGGTCATGAATTTGACGCTTGCTTTCAAAAAAATTACTTTCTCAATTCGGCCTCTTCCCTTCAGCACATTCCTTTTTTTATGGCTGCTTTT
>CAYUVM010000318.1:0-5690 GCA_964447935.1 uncultured Cytophagia bacterium
CGCCGGTGGCAAGGCCATGCAGATACAGCTGCGGCAACATCGCCGCGACTTCATCGGTGCACCGTTGGTAGCGTTTTACGATCTGTGTATCCCTACAACAAAATCGCCGATCTGCTCCCACAAAATTGGCAACCCCGAAATTAATATTTTAACACTTCCAATTCAAGATGGATTCACCGAGGCGATAACCGCAAACTGCTGCGCTCCAAGGGCGCATTCAATCCTTGGAAACGGCATTAAAGACGTTTACTTTTCTGAAAAATTTTTCAAAGAACAATTTTTTAAAAATAGGGCTTTTCAGCACCCTGTTAACAAATTCTCGGTAATTGCTCTCCAGAGAGCATGTCAACAACGCGCGTGCCACCGACGCGTGTTTTCATGACCACCATACGGGGATGGTCCTCGATGACTTCACCGACGATCGTTGCCACTTTTCCCAATGGATGCGCACGCATGGCAGCCAAAACTTTATCCGCATCTTGCGGCGGCACAAAGGCGAGCAATTTTCCTTCGTTAGCCACATAAAGCGGATCGAGGCCAAGAATCTCGCAGGCGCTTTTCACTTCTTCGTGAATGGGAATGCGATCCTCTTGGATTAAGATGCCGGTATCGGCTTTTTCGGCAATTTCGTTGAGCGCACTGGCCACGCCGCCGCGCGTCGGATCCCGCAGCACGTGAATTTCTTTGCTGGCGTCGAGCATCTTTGCAACCAAATCATTGAGCGGCGCAGTGTCGCTGGCAATTTCCGTTTCAAACTCCAAGCCCTCGCGCACGGACATGATGGCAATGCCATGCACCGCGATCGGGCCGTTGACAATAATTTTGTCGCCCACCTGCGCGCGGCCGGGATGGATGTGAACCCCCGGCGCGATAATGCCGATGCCCGAGGTGTTGATGAAAATTTTATCGCCTTTGCCGCGATCCACCACTTTCGTATCGCCAGTGACGAGCACGACACCGGCTTGTTTGGCCGCATCTTGCATCGAAATCACGACGCGCCACAAATCTTCCATTGCGAAGCCCTCTTCGAGGATGAAACCGGCCGAGAGATAAAGCGGGCGCGCGCCGCACATAGCGAGATCATTCACTGTGCCGTGTACCGCCAGCCTGCCGATATCGCCGCCGGGGAAAAAGATCGGATTGATGACGTAAGAATCGGTGCTGAAAGCGACGCGCGTGCCATTGAGCGAGAAAATCGCGCCATCGTGCAACGGTTCCAGAAATTCATTCTGAAATTGCGGCAGCAGCATTTTCTGAATCAACTGGTGCGTCAGTTTCCCGCCGCTGCCGTGCCCCAACACGATTTCCTTATGGTCGGAAATCGGCATCGGGCATGAATTCAACAGCGCGTTGAGATAATCGCCGTTGTTGGGGTTTTCGTTTGCCATGTTTTAGTTGTGTCGCAACGATTGCATCATGTCATTCCGGATGAATCTTTTTGTATCGAGCACCGTGCTTGTATGAAAAAAGATTCTTTTAGAATGATAGCTACTTGGAATCACCGAAAGTCTCTTCCCTTGCTGAAAGCGCTCCGCCATCGCCGTGCACCTCGCATCACTTCCCTCCGCAGATTTACGGATGACGCGGATTTGCGTTGATAAAAAAATCCGCGAAAATCCGTTTGATCCACGTCATCCATGTTCAAAGCGTTTGCTCTAAAGTTGCCCCGAATAGCTCCGGACTATGCTGCCACGGAAAATTCTGTTGGTTTGTTCTGCGCTTGCAGATGCCGGCCATAAGCGTAATAGGCTGCACACGCGCCTTCAGCGGAGACCATTGTAGCGCCGAGAGGACGGTCGGGCGTGCATTCTTTGCCAAAGGCCGGGCAATCGTGCGGCTTCTTGACGCCTTTCAGCACCAAGCCGCTGATGCAGAGCGACGATTCCTGTGTGTCGATTTCTTCGACTTCAAAGAGCCGCTCCGCATCGTGCTCGCGGAATTCATCGCGCAATTTATAGCCGCTTTTAGGAATGGAGCCGACGCCGCGCCACTTGCGGTCGCACACTTCGAAGATTTTGTTCACTAAATCTTGGGCGACGCGATTGCCCTCCCGTGCCACGACACGCGTGTATTGATTTTCGGTCTCCGCCTTTCCAGCTTCGAGCTGGCGCACCGTCAGCAAAATGCCTTCAAGCAGATCGAGCGGTTCAAAACCGGTGATGACAATCGGAACTTTGTAGCGCGCGCTGATTGGCTCATATTCGCGGTAACCCATGACGGTGCAAACGTGGCCGGGACCGAGAAAACCTTGCACACGATTCATCGGTGATTGCAGAATCGCCGCCAGTGATGGCGGAACTAAAACATGGGAGACAAGGATCGAGAAATTTTTGATGCCGTGTTGCTTCGCTTGCCAAACCGACATGGCATTGGCGGGAGCGGTGGTTTCAAATCCGATGGCAAAAAATACGACTTTTTTATCGGGGTTGGCTTTGGCGATTTTCAAACAGTCGATGGGAGAATAGACGATGCGGACATCAGCGCCGCGCGATTTCAGAATGAACAAATCGGCCTCCGAGCCGGGCACGCGCAACATGTCGCCAAACGAGCAGAAAATGACCTCGGGTTTGCGGGCAATGGCGTGCGCTTTGTCGATCATCTCCAGCGAGGTGACACACACCGGACAGCCGGGGCCATGCACCAGCTCGATTTCCGGCGGCAAAAGATAATCGAGACCATATTTTACAATGGAGTGCGTTTGCCCGCCGCAGACTTCCATGATCACCCACGGCTGGGTGACGATACGGCGGATTTCCTGCACGAGTTTTTGCGCGACCGCTTCGTTACGGTATTCGTCGAGGTATTTCATAGTTGTTCTTTTGCCATAAAATAAAATGTCGTCATTGTGAGGCACTGTTTGTCCCGCTTTTTAGGGCTACGCAAAACGGAGCCGAAGCAATCCACTGGTTGCAGAGAGATTGCGTCGCTGAAAAACGCTACGAATGACGTTAGTTAATTTTTTCGGCGCTTTCTATCTCCGGGGTTTCCAATTCCGACAACTGCTGCATTTCCTCAAGAAGCTTGTAAGTCTTGATCGCCTCTTCTTCATCCACCTTGCTAAGCGCGAAGCCGACGTGCACCAAGACGTAGTCGCCGACTTCAACTTCCGGCGTATATGCCAAACAGACGCGCTTGACAATGCCGCCGAAGTTGGTTCGGCCCATTTTGACGCCATCGAGTTCTTGAATCTCCAGGACTTGGCCGGGGATAGCGAGACACATGGTGGTTCTCCACAAAAAAATGTAAAGCGTAAAAGTAATGCTAATGTCTTTCCGCAATGCTCCACTTGGAAGCAAGACTACGATAAAACTACATCGCGCTTTCTCGCTCTCACCGCCGCCATCACTTGCCCAAGCGCAATGCCTCCATCATTCGGCGGCACGCGTTGATGCCAATATGGTTTGAAGTTTTCTTCCATCAACCTTTGCTCGGCCCGCTCGGTGAGGTATTTGTTTTGAAAGCATCCGCCGGTCAGCACGATTTTTTGCTCGCCAATCGTGCGCGCGATGTTGACAATCATTTCTGCCAGCGTGTTGTGGAATTTTGCCGAAATGATTCCTACGGCTTGACCAGCTTGGATATCTTTCAGGATTGCTAAAATCATCGGCTCCCAGTCAATAATTGACTTGGGGTTTTGTTGCACTTCAAATGGATAAACCTCATCAATTGTCGGTTGAATGGCAAATTCCAATTCCATCGCGGCTTGGCCTTCGAAGTTGACTTGCTGACGCAAACCGGCAATTGCGGCGATAGCGTCAAACAATCTTCCCGCGCTGGTGGTAGTGGGCGAATTGATGCCATTTTTCAGCATCTGTTGCAGCAGCAATAACTCACTTTGGGAAAAATTTTGCACCGGAATCAAACCGCTTTGCTCAAATACGCTTTCACCGAAGATTTCATATAAAACGCCGAGGGCCGTACGTCGCGGTTGCTTGATGGCCGCTTCTCCGCCGGGTAATTTAAACGGGCGAAAATGCGCGACGCGATCAAAAGATTTTTCATTTACCAACAAAAACTCGCCACCCCAAATAGTGCCGTCCAAACCGTAGCCCGTGCCATCCCACGAGACTCCGAGTGCCGGCGGTTGCAATTCATTCTCCGCCATGCACGACATGACATGCGCATAGTGATGCTGCACCAAGACAATGGGCGTTCTCAATGCTTGTGCATATTTTGTAGAAAGATAATCCGGGTGCAAATCGCAAGCGACGCATTCCGGCGTGGTTTCATACAAACGCTGGAAATCTGTGATGACGCGGTGAAAGGCGGAATGAGCTTCTCTCGTTTCGAGATCGCCAATGTGTTGGCTGACGAAGACAGCATTTTCTATGCTGAGCGCAATGGTATTTTTAAGGTGTGCACCGACAGCCAAAATTTTCGGAAGCTTTTCTTGCAAGTGAATTGGCAGCGGCGCATAACCCCGCGCCCGTCGCAACACCTGCTCGCGTCCGCGCATCACGCGGGCAACGGAATCATCCATGTGGCGAACGATGGGCCGGTCATGCACGAGAAAGGCATCGGCAATGTCGCCAAGCCGCTCCAACGCTTCGTGTTCGTCGATGCAAATCGGCTCATCGCTGAGATTGCCGCTGGTCGCCACGATGGGAAATTCCAACTCGCGCAGCAGGAGATGATGCAATGGCGAGTAGGGCAGCATGACGCCGAGATAGGGATTGTTTGGAGCAACAGAAGGCGCGAGGGTGAAGGGCGGGAGGTGAGGAGCGGATTGACGTTCGAGTAGGACAATAGGCGACTCGGTAGAAAGCAGCAGGCGTTCTTCCAATGCGGAAATTCGGCAATCGGCTCGGATCGGTTTGAGCGCAGGATACATCAGCGCGAGTGGTTTTTCCTCACGGTGTTTGCGCTTTCGCAGCCGCGCCACGGCTTCTTCATTGCGCGCATCGACAAGCAATTGAAAACCACCGATACCTTTGAGCGCGAGAATGTTTCCTTTGCGAATAACTTTAGCCGCTTGCAATAAGGCTTCATGATGTTTCGCCAAAACATTTTTTTTATCATTCCACAATTCCAAATGTGGCCCACAATGCGGGCAGGCGTTCGGTTGCGCATGAAAACGCCGGTCACGCGGATCGTCATATTCATTTTGACACGCCGCACACAGCGTGAACTTTTTCATGGAAGTGTTGGAGCGATCATAAGGCAATGACTCGATAATCGTAAAGCGCGGGCCGCAGTTGGTGCAGTTCGTGAATGGGTAAAGATAGCGCCGATTGCTGGGATCAAAAATTTCGCGCCGGCAAGCGGAGCAAGTTGCAATGTCCGGCAACACAACGACTACCTTGTTCCCGCTCTCGGCGCTGGGGCGAATTTCAAAATCCTTGTAGCCAACGGGATCGAGAAATGTCGCTTCGAGGCTTTGAATAATGGCGAGAGAGGGTTTTTCTTTTTCGAGCTGGAGCAAAAAATTTTCAAGCGTTTCGTGCGTGCCTTCCACTTCAATGAACACGCCTTGTGCCGAATTTGACACCCAGCCGTCGAGATTGAGCGCTGCCGCCAGCCGATAAACGAAGGGACGAAAGCCAACGCCTTGCACGGCGCCGCGGACGATCAATTTTGCGCGTTCACGATTCATAAGTAAAACCTAAAAAATAAAACGTAAAAAACAAAGCATAATTCTGCTCGTTCGCTTATTTTAAACAACCAATTTTGAATTATCCACTCGCTTGTGG
>CAYUVM010000319.1:0-5678 GCA_964447935.1 uncultured Cytophagia bacterium
GAATATTAAATCCGAGGTCTTGGGTGTCTAAAAACTCCCCGACCTCTCAAATAATATAATACCCAAACTTATCCCTCGCTCGTGATATGAATTCGGACAACTCCTTTAATTCCACTCTTCCTTTGAAGACTACTTTACGTTCGTCAGATTTTGTATGAACTAAGAGGAAAAAACGTTTTCTTAACGCATAAAAAATGAGCCAAAATCCTAATGGCAAGAACGCAAATGAAAGCAATGTATCTCCCTCTAAAATTCCTCCACGTTTAAACCAGATAATAAGGTCACTTAAGAATACGAAACATATTGCTAAAATACCAAAGCCGAAAAGAAATCCAAGTAGTGGTCTTTCTGCTCCTACCCCCTTGACAAGCTCGATTCTATTAATTTCACTCTTTGGTATAAATAAAGGTGCCAAGACGCTGTCCTTTTCATATATTCCTTGCTCAGATATTATCACAGACAGATAAGTTATCTCGTTAATTCCCGTGTTCATCGCTGCTCTCCCTTTGAAATATTTTCTGCAGCTTCCAACAACCTCTCCGGCGTAAACGGCAACTCCGTAATCTCAATATCCAACGCATTGCAAATTGCCGCGGCCAGCGCGGGCGCGCCGCCGTCCATCGGCAACTCGCCGACACCTTTCGCGCCAAATGGGCCGTGCGGGTAGGGTTTCTCGATGAGAATGACGTCCATATCGGGCGCATCCATGCAGGTTGGCAGCATGTAATTCGTCAAGCGATCATTCGCCATCTTGCCGTTTTTCATGATCACTTCTTCCATCATACCGTAGCCGAGCGCTTGCAACGTGCCGCCTTCGATTTGTCCTTTGGTCAACACCGGATTGATCGCTTTGCCGACATCTGCTGCAGCCACAACTTTTTTGATGAAGATTTCATACGTCGTCGTGTCGACTTCCACTTCAACGACGTCGCAGCCCCAGCCATAAACGGGATAGGCGTCGCCGACATAATGCTTGTCGTCCCATTGATGGCCCGGCGGACTTTCGTAACGGCGAAAAATTTGCAACGCGCCTTTTTCACGTGTATACATTTGCGCGGCTTCGGCGAAAGACATCACGCATTGATCACCAGCAAAAAATTCTTGGCGGCGTCGTTCAATCGGTTGTTGGCGCAATTGCGCCGCGACAAATTCTTCCAACTGCCTGCGTAAATCTTGCGCCGCCTGTTGAATCACGCGGCCGACCACCATACATGTGCGTGAGGCCACCGTCGGGCCGCTGTCTGGAACTTTCGCGGTGTTGATTTCTTCCATTTCAACATCTTCTAAACTCAAACCAAGTTCTTCGGCGACGATTTGCGGAAAGATGGTGTTCGTGCCCTGCCCGATTTCCGTTGAGCCGGTCAAAATACGTACGCGGCCATTGGGTAACAATTCAACGCCCGCCATTGCCTTCATGATGATTTCGCCGCTGCCGGTAAAGCCCGCCCCGTGGAAGAAAAATGAAAGGCCGATACCTCGTTTTTTGTTCGAAGCCTTTTGTCCGAGGACCGACGTCGAATGGCGTTTGAAACTTTCTTGTTTGCTGAGAAAATTAGAAGCCTCAACGGCGGCCTGCAAAACTTCTTCGGAGCCGACGCTGTATTTTAAAGTTTGACCAGTGATCGTCGTATCGCCCAGTTTCAACATATTGCGCTGGCGCAATTCGAGTGCGTTCATGCCGATGGCTTTAGCGATTTTCTCCATTTGCATTTCGTGCGCAAAGCAAACCTGCGGCGCGCCGAAGCCGCGAAACGCGCCATTCGGCGGCGTGTTGGTGGCGACACTACGCGCACGAATTTTCACATTGGCGCAATTATACGGCCCAAGGGCATGAATCGAAGCACGCGAAACCACAACGGGACTCAGCGTACAATACGCGCCGCCATCCATCACAATATCAATTTCCGCGGCAACGAGTTTGCCGTCTTTCGTCACACCGGTTTTGTGATGAATCACGGCGGGATGGCGTTTGGTGGTGGCGGCCATGTCTTCGCCGCGCGAGTAAATCATTTTCACCGGGCGGCCGGCTTTGCGCGCGAGAATCGCGGCATGGCCGGCAATCACGCTGGGATACTCTTCTTTGCCGCCAAAGCCACCGCCAGTGGTGGATTGAATGACGCGCACTTTCTCATCGGGCAGAGCGAACGCGGTTTTCAACGCTTTGTGAACATAATACGGGCATTGAATCGAGCCGATCAACTTGATGCCGCCGTCAGCCTCGGGAATGGCAATAACGCCCTGCGTTTCAATGTAAATATGTTCCTGATGGCCGGTGCGATAAGTTTCCTCAATCACAAAATCCGCTGCCGCAAAACCTTGCGCGAGGTCGCCGCGCGAAATCAATATGTCTTTAAAGATATTGTTATCGGCGTAGATCGTTTGTTTGCAAGCCAGGGCCTCTTCAACCGTCAACACCGCCGGTAATTCGTCATAAAAAATTTGAATATGCTTGGCGGCTTCTTCCAGCAGTTCGCGATCTGCTGCCGCGAGCAGCAAAATCGGCTCTTGTTGATGGCGCACTTGCGATTCAACTAAAAGCGGCTGGTCGTATTCAATGAGGGCAACGACATTTTTGCCGGGAATATCGCGATAATCGGCAACCGTGATACGCGTCCAATCAAATGCCGGATCGAATTTGATTTCACGAATGCTGCCGTGCGGAATGCTGCTGCGGATGGTTTTACCATACAAACCTGATTTTCCATTCGCGTTTTCAAAAGGCTGCGCGGGGGAAAATGGCAGATCGTCAACATAGGAAGCGTAACCGGTGACTTTTTTCCGGCCTTCGCGGCGGAGAATGTTTTGCCCAACGATCATATACGAATAGCCTTTCAGCTAAATCACGCGCTGCAAAAATGACGGCCGGCGAAAAGGATTTTTATTCGCCTGTTTGAAAACACTCGGGACATTGGCTGGTTGGCGAAATATACTAAAGAAAACTTGGAAAGTCAATCGGTTTTGCGGGGTTAGCAGCGCAACGGGGAACATAAAAAGCACGAGGAAAAATGGCGTTCACCAGGATAATATAAAACGCTTGACCCCAGCATAAAATTAAATTACATTAAGCCCTTGCAAATGATCTGCGACCAGTATTTTACTCAAACTCTTCATTCGTACAAAGCCTCGGAGGCCGCATGAGCATCCTGATAACCGGCGCCACTGGATTTATCGGCAGTTTGTTGGCAGCGTCATTAGCCGCGCGCCGGCAACAGCAAGATGGAAAAATTTATTGTTTGGTGCGCCGCACCAGTACACTCACAGATCTGGAAAAACTGCCGCTCGAGTTGGTGTCCGGCGATCTCTTTTCCGATGCCGCGCTGATTTCAGTGTTGCCGGAGATCACTCGTGTTATTCATTTAGCCGGCGTCACCAAAGCGCGCACGAGGGCCGAATACTTTCGCGGCAACGGCGAAGCTACACGAAATCTCTTGAAATTATGCGCACAACACGCCAAAAACCTTCAGCGCTTTGTTTACGTCTCCAGCCTCGCCGCCGCCGGGCCCAGCGCGGATGGCCATCTCATCACCGAAGAGGAAATGCCGCAGCCGGTTTCGATTTACGGCCGTTCAAAATTAGACGGTGAAACCGCCTGTCAGGAATTTTGCCGCGAGTTCCCTATCACGATTATTCGTCCGCCGGCGGTTTATGGCCCGCGTGAGAAAGATATTTATGAATATTTCAAGCAAGTGCAAATGGGCGTGCGTCTACGGCTTGGCTGGCGCGAGCGCCAGGCTAGCATGATTCATGGGCAGGATCTCGTCAACGGCATTCTTCTCGCCAGCGCCCATCCGGCTGCGGCCGGCGAGACGTATTTTATGACGAATCCGCAGCCATATAATTGGCACGAGTTGGGGGCGGCGCTGGCGACGGTGATGCAGAAGAAAACCGTTTCCCTCACCGTGCCGGAGTTCATCGCGCCGGTGTTGGCGGCATTTAGCGAGTTAGGCGCAAAAATTTCCGGCAAACCGGCGCTGCTGAATTTTGACAAGGTCAACGAGTTGCGGCAATACTACTGGGTTTGTTCCGGTGAAAAAGCGCGGCAACAACTCGGCTTTACGCCGGCGTTGTCCATTCAGGAAGGGTTGCAGCAAACGTATCAATGGTATAAAGAAAATGGCTGGTTGTAAGGTCGAGTTGCTGCCGGAAATCAAGCTGGCGAATAGGTGACGTGTTAAACCGGATTAGCGATTTTGAGCTTGTTCATCTTGTAGTGCAGCGTTTGCACTGGAATGCGCAATTTTCTCGCGACCTGCGGTTGATTCCAAACCTGGCTACGCACGGCGGTAATGTTGAGTTGGTGAGCCTCGAAAACGGCGTGGCGAAATTGCGGGCTGCAAGGAAACTGCCAGGATCTTTTGGGAATCGAGGTCGAAGTCGTCGTTGCTCCGCCGGAGCTTAAAAAAATTTTTAAAGATTTTGAACCAGCCTCAAGCAATGCCACCATCGCGTGCCAAGTCTGGATGGACGTCTATAGAAAGCGTAGCACAACTCGGAAGCGGTACGATCAAGATTGTTGAAACGGCAGGAAATCCGTTGCTCTTGTGCATGGTCAATGGACATTTCTACGCGTATCCCACCGCCTGCGATATGCCGTTTGACATGGCGCCGTTGAAAGACAACCTGCTGAGTTGTCGGCTGGGTCACCGTTACGACGTACAACACGCCGGAATTTGCACGGACGATCCTGATATTCATCTCAATCCGTTTCCACTGCTCGTGGAAGATGGCATGGTGAAAGCAGCACTTGAATAGCAAAAACTGCTTTCAAAAAAATATAGCGCAATACGGACTGCGGCATGGCGACTTTGCTTTCCATCATTTTCTTGGGATTCTTCCTTGGCATGCGCCACGCTACTGACGCGGATCATGTTATTGCGGTGAACACTATCGTCAGCCGGCAGCGCAAGATTCACAGCGCAGCGCTGATTGGAATTTTATGGGGACTCGGTCATACCCTAACGATCATGTTGGTCGGTGGTGCAATGATCATTTTCAGCGTCGCGATCTCTCCTCGTCTCGGCCTCTCACTCGAGCTTGGCGTGGCTCTTATGCTGATCATCCTGGGGCTTTTGAATCTGAAGGGAATTACGGGCTGGATCAACGAAACCTTCCGCGCCAGCCACGGGCATGAAAGTAAAATCCACCACGCCCATCCGCACAATCACGGCGATTATGTTCATAGCCATATTCACAGCCACGATCCGGAAGAACACGGCCACCGCGATGATGAAACGCCGCAAGGATGGCTCGACCGGACGTTCGGCAAAATTGGAACCTATCAAATCGTTCGCCCCATTGCCGTTGGTATCGTCCACGGCCTTGCTGGCTCGGCGGCGTTGGCGCTGCTCGTCTTGCCGATTATTCACGATCCCTTTTGGGCCATCACTTATCTTCTCGTTTTCGGCGTGGGAACAATAGCGGGTATGGCGCTGATCACTACCGCCATCGCGTTGCCATTTGCTTACACGGCCAACTGGTCTGCGAAAATTAATCGCTGTTTGGGAGTGGCCTCTGGCCTATTGAGTCTGGGTTTCGGCCTCTTCCTCATTTACCAAATCGGCTTTGTCGAGGGATTGTTCAAATGAGGCATAAACGTAATTCTTAAAGTGTAATTCGTGATAATTATCTCTTCGTTCGCTTATTTTAAAAACGTTTTTTTTAAATTAACGAAATAATCG
>CAYUVM010000320.1:0-5661 GCA_964447935.1 uncultured Cytophagia bacterium
TAGCTAACCGAAGATTCAATTTATGAGATTCCGGTGGCAAAGGCGCTGGTGCAAAAGTTTAATGCGTGGTCAAAAGCTTCCGCCTCCTCTTCGTTGCCGATTTCCGAATCCGCTTATTCCCAAAAAGTCAATCCCTATGCCTATCAACGCCGCGAAACAGCGCGAGTTGATTTAGCCGAAAGCTCATTCGGTGGCAAAGACTTGGTGCGCGTCGGCTTGGCGTTGGGTGAGAATCATTTCAACGATGATGATTTGCGCGGGATTGGCGTCGTGAAAAAAAATGTCCCCCTGCCGGTTTTGGGTGCGCCGCCTGTCGAAGACGCCATGAAAGCGGAGTTTGTGGCATTGCCAGCGCAAGCCGCATTCGCTGCAAAACTCAATCGTGATTTGCCGATCATCATTGATTCACAGACTTTAAACGGCGAGACCCCGCAACAACCAAAACTCCTTTCGGTGCATCTCAAAACGCTGCAAGCGGCCGAAATTAAAACGCTGCTGCAACAAGCGCAAGCCCGCGATACCGCCATTGCGTTGCTGGTTCCAACGTCCGAGCTGTCAAACAGCGCCGCGTTTGAAAAACTATCGACTTTTGCCAAAGCCGCGATGATGATGAATGGTACGAATTGGCTGGTTGATGTTGAACTGCGGCCTGGGGCAATTGGCGACGTCGGCTTGGCGCGCGCCTTTGTCACTCATCTTGACCTGCTCGGCGCAAACGTGCCAATCATTTGGCGTTATCGCGTACCGGAAAATCATTCGAACTGGCTTACCGATGCCAGCGCGCAAATCGGCAGTCTGCTCTGTGATGGCTTCGGCGATGCGTTGCTGCTTTACGGTGCGGTGCGCTTGCCCGATGCTTTGCGTTTCAGTTACAATCTCCTGCAAGCGACACGGCTGCGCATTTCTAAAACTGAATTTATTTCCTGCCCGAGCTGCGGGCGCACGCAGTTCAATTTGCAAACCACCACCGAGCGCATCAAACAAAAGACTGGTCATCTCAAAGGCGTGAAGATCGCCATTATGGGCTGCATCGTCAACGGCCCCGGCGAAATGGCCGACGCCGATTTCGGCTACGTTGGCACCGGCCTGAAGAAAATCAATTTGTACGTCGGCAAAGAAATTGTCGAGCGCAATATTCCCGAAGAGTTGGCAGATGAAAAGTTGATTGAGCTGATCAAGAAACATGACAAGTGGGTGGAGCCGGCGTGAAATGAATGCCGCCCTTGCTAACAATTGAAAAAAGCCTTATATTCATCTAACGGAGGGAAAAGCATTGGCTAAAATTAGCGACTTAGGACGCAAAATTGCCCTGGGTTTATACGAATTGTCTTCGCATGCTAAAATTGAAATGCAAGCCGACAATTTTAGTGTCGAAGATGTCAAGCAAGGAGTTTATTCGGGGCGTATTATCAAACGCCAACGCGATACACTCACTTCAACTAAGTATCATGTGAGCGGAAAATCCACCGATGGCCGAGAGATTGGGATTGTCTGTCGGATAACAGATTTGGGTTATTTACGGATTATTACTGTCTTTGAGGAATAAGATGGCAACCAAATATGATAAATGTGATTATTGCGGCGGCATCGTCCGCGAAAAGCGCGTAACCGTGGATTTGCGTGTCAAAGGCAAACTTTTTGTTTTCGATAACGTGCCGGTTGGCGTTTGCCAAAAATGTGGCGAGCGATATTATCGTGGGCCAGTATTGGAACGTTTGGAAGAATTGGCCAGCCATAAAAAACTTTTTAAAGAAAAAATTCAGGTGCCACGCTTTGATTTGGCGGAAGCCATGGTTTTTTAACCGCACTTTATTTGTCGCGGTTCAACACCGCTGAGTGACTTCACAATGAAATTAGACAAAGAGCTTTATCGCAGAGCTTACGCGTTGCACCAACAATCGAGCGACGCCAAGCTCGAGGAACGGGCGCGTTTGCACCAAGAATTATCATCGGCGGAAGCATTCAAACAGTACGCGGATTTGGTGGCATTGATGTGGCGACTTTGCCCGGAACCGAGCGACTGGCAACGGCAAGAAAAGCTGGAAAGCTTAAACCGTTACTATGAGGCGATCCAGCGTTTGGAAGCATGGAGGCGCAAGCGTGGACAAACGGCTTGAAGGGCCGCTGCAGCAAGCAATTGACTTTCTCGAAGCGCAAGGCTTTCGCTACGCCGTCATTGGCGGTATTGCCGTAGCGCAGTGGGGGTTTCCACGCGCCACCAATGACGTTGACCTCAAAGTTCTCGTTCCCCACACGGATTATGACGGCGTGCGCGCCGCGCTTTTGCGCCGGTTTCCCGAACGTGCCCGCCTCAACGCGCCAGCGAATCCATTTATTGTTGCCGTTACGATAGATCAAGTCATTGTCGATTTTTTGCTCACTTTGCCCGGTTACGAAGAGCAAATTATTGAGCGCGCGGTGCGTCGAGATTTGGGCGGCATTGCCGCATGGATTTGTTCCGTTGAAGATTTGATCATCCAGAAAGTCGTCGCGGATCGAGAAAAAGATTGGCTGGATTTAGATGCCTTATTGCGAGAACATCATGGCAAACTCGACGATGCCTTTATTGAAGATTGGCTCGAACAATTTGCCGAAGTGCTGGAAAAGCCGGAAATCTTGACGAAGTATCGAAAGTTGGTTGAGAAAATTAAAGCTTTGCATTGAATCATTGAAGCGGGAGCCACATGACCGAACTCCTCTGGGAAGGCAAATACAAAGACAACAAGAAGGTCGCGCCGGTGCGGCTGGCGCTGCCGTTTCAGACGATTGAGACGGTGAATGAAAGCGCCGCGGACCGCAGCCGGAATTTGGATTTATTTGCCAGCGGCCGCGAAGGCGACTGGCGTAACCGTTTGATTTGGGGCGATAAAAAATACGCGCTTCCTTCTCTCCTGCCGGAGTTTAGCGGCAAGGTCAATCTCATTTACATCGACCCGCCATTTGACACCGGCGCGGATTTCTCTTTCACCGCCACCATTCCCGATCACCCCGATACTGATGAAGACGAAACCACCTCGTTTGTGAAACAGCCTTCGATCATCGAGCAGAAAGCTTACCGCGACACGTGGGGCCGTGGACTGGATTCGTACTTGCAGTGGTTTTATGAAACTGCGTTGCTGCTGCGCGATTTGCTGGCAGAGGATGGGAGTATTTATGTGCATTTGGGTTCCAACGTTTCCCATTTTGTAGAAGTTGTCATTCGCGAAGTATTCAGTGTCATTAGCGCGAGCGCGGCCATTACTTGGAAACGAGTAACTGCACATGGCGACAGTCAACGATGGGGTGTGATCCACGATACGATTTTGTGGCGTACAAAAGGTGAGCATTATGTCTGGAATCCGCAATATGAGCCATATAATGACGCTTACATCTCTTCGAAATACACAAACACGACTCCAGATGGACGACGTTATCGCTTAGATAATCTCACCAGTCCGAATCCAAGACCGAACATGATGTATAAATGGCGAGGGCATACCGCTCCCGCATTGGGTTGGCGATATGAACTCGCGACCATGGAAAAGCTTTTCGCTGAAGGGCGAATTGAGCTTCCGCGAAAGGATGGCGGACGACCACAACTTCGTCGCTTTCTAGACGAGGGAAAGGGTGTTCCTGTCGGGACGGTATGGACCGAAATTTCACCGGTGAATTCTCAAGCAAAGGAAGATACTCGTTATCCGACTCAAAAACCCGAAGCCCTGCTCGAACGTATCATCAAAGCTTCTTCCAATGAAGGCGATCTCGTGCTCGATTGCTTCTGCGGCAGCGGCACGACCGCGGCGGTGGCGGAGAAGCTCAACCGCCGGTGGATCGCCTGCGATCTCGGGCGCTTTGCTATTCACACCACGCGCAAAAGATTGCTGGGCATTCCCAATGTCAAACCGTTTGTGGTGCAAAATCTCGGCAAATACGAACGGCAGGCGTGGCAGGCCGCGGAGTTTGCTTCGCTCGAAGATCAGCGCGAGCGCGAAGTGCGCTATCGCAAATTCATTCTCGAGCTTTATCACGCCGAACCGGTGAACGGCCACACATGGCTGCACGGCCTCAAAAGCGGGCGCATGGTTCACGTCGGCGCGGTCGATGCGCCGGTGACGTTGACGGATGTGAAAGCGATGGCCGTAGAAATTTGGCGCGTCATTGGCGGTGGGGATGTTTCGGCGGGTAGAGACGTTCCGGCGGAACGTCTCTACGTGCAAGAGGCCGGCATCGATGTCCTCGGTTGGGAATTTGCGTTTGAATTGAACGAATTGGCGCGGCAAATCGCCGCCGAAGCGCGCGTCGATATTCGCTTCAAAAAAATCCCGCGCGAAGTGTTGGAAAAACGCGCCGTCGAGCAAGGCGATATTCATTTCTTCGAGCTGGCGGCGCTCACCGTCGATCTCAAAATGAAACGCAAGGGCGCTCAGCCGAGCGCCCCAACCATTGCCACGCTCAAGCTCAAAGATTTCATCCCGCCGCACGACGACGTGCCGCAGGAAGTGCTCAAAGCCATCACGCACTGGAGCCAGTGGATCGACTACTGGGCCGTGGATTGGAATTATCAGGGCGACACCTTCCACAACGAGTGGCAAAGCTACCGCACGCGGAAGGGCAACGATTTCGTGTTGGAAACCTCGCGCGCTTATGAGAAACCCGGCACGTACAATGTCGTGATCAAAGTGATCGACATTTTGGGCAACGACACGACAAAGACGGTGCAAGTGGAAGTGTGAGATAAATTTGAGCTTTTGTTTTTGTATTTTTGTGCGTATCTTCTCTTCGAGAACGAATTAAATATGAAGGAAAATATTTACTATGAAAGACTGGAGAAATTGTGATGCCGTCGAGCGCCAGCCGAATCGCGTCAGCGGCGCGTGGGTGTTTCGCGGCACACGGGTTCCG
Source organism: uncultured Cytophagia bacterium (assembly GCA_964447935.1). Lineage (GTDB taxonomy): Bacteria > Zhuqueibacterota > Zhuqueibacteria > Zhuqueibacterales > Zhuqueibacteraceae > Zhuqueibacter. Next base: position 4,882 of record CAYUVM010000320.1, read on the forward strand.
GTGTCGGCGCTTTTCGAGAATCTCAAGGACGGCGCTTCGATCGAACAATTTCTCGAATGGTTTCCCGGCGTCAAGCGTTCGCAGATCGAAGCCATTTTGGATTATGAAATGATGACCCTGGCAGATGCGGCGGCGCCTTTATGAGAATACTCTTCGATCAGGGCACGCCCGCGCCATTGCGCCGGCATCTCACCGGACATGCGATTGATATTGCTTATGAGCGCGGGTGGTCAAATTTATCCAACGGCGATCTGCTCGACGCCGCAGAGCGCGAGGGCTACCAAATTCTTATCACCACCGATCAAAATTTGCGTTATCAACAAAGCCTCGCCGGCAGGAAAATCGCGATTATTGTGCTGCTTTCAACCTCGTGGCCGCGTATTCAACGGTGCGTTGATGCTATTAAAACCGCTGTTGAGGTAATGACCCCCGGCGCTTACACTGAAGTCCAAATTTGACTTTGGAATCTCGCGGATTCCTGTTGGCAATAAAAAATTGGTCTCTCCAAAATAAATTGTCCGTTTCAGAAAAAGACTATGCCGCGCCGTAAAAAGGAATCGAATCCCTCCCAACAAGACATTCTCGACGTTGCCGTTAAACTGCACACCGCGCCGTGTGTGCCGGCATTGCGCGAAGCCGTGAAACGATGGCGCGATGAAAGTTATAAAGGCACCACCGACACGACGCGGCTGCTGCTCAATTTTTGGTTTCGAACCGATCACCGTTTGATCAACGGCCAGCCGTTCGCGTATCATTCTTTTCAACGCGAAGCGATTGAAA
>CAYUVM010000321.1:0-5658 GCA_964447935.1 uncultured Cytophagia bacterium
TTTTTCAATTTCTAATTGATCAATGCCAGGTTGATGTCGCAGTTGATCGACAAGCAATATACCGCCGTCGGCTAGAATTTGATTGAAGACGATTCCGGTAATATGCCGGTTCTGATGACGATGAGTGAAATTGCGGGGATGCTGCTCCCGCAAATCGCCGGCCGTTACCTTACGACGCAAGCCGGCGGCCGTGGCATTACACTCGGCGGCGTTGCCGGCATTCCTGCGGCAAATGTTCTCATCATCGGCGCGGGCGTCGTCGGTAGCACCGCTGCGGAAGCTTTTGTGGGCGCCGGAGCCAATGTGACGGTGATGGACACTGATCTCAGCCGCTTGCGGCAAATAGAGAAGTGGTTGCCCAAACGCCTCAACACGGCGATGACAACGCCGTATAATATTGATCGGTACGTGGACTCGGCGGATGTTTTGGTCGGCGCCGTAATGATTCGCGGGCAACAGTCGCCGCACGTGGTCACCGAAACGCAAGTGCGGCGCATGCGCCAGGGCAGCGTGATTTTAGATGTTTCGATTGATCAGGGCGGATGCATTGAAACCAGCCGCCCGACAACGCATTCCAATCCGGTATTCACCCAGCACGGCGTGATTCATTACGCGGTACCCAACATTCCCGCGATGACGGCACGCACTGCTTCCCATGCGCTCAATAATGTTATTCTACCATTTGTTCAGCTTATTGTTGAAAGCGGAACCACTGCATTCAAAACGGAAACCGCGCTGCAGCGTGGCATTTACCTTTTTCAGGGGCAATGCACGCAGCCGGAAATCGGCAGGTTGTTGGGCTGGCCGACCGCTCAGATAGAGGAGTTACTCGGATGAAATCCATGTCATGGTTGGAAAGTTATCGGCAAAAACGCGGTACGGCAGATGAAGCCGTGCAACATATTCGCGACGGCAACACCGTTTATATTCACCCGGGCTGCGCCGAGCCTGAACAGTTGGTGCGCGCGATGGTTCGGCGCGGCTCACAATTGCGCGACGTGAAAGTCATTCATCTGCTCACCGCCGGCAACGCGGACTATGTTAAACCGGAAATGCAAAATCATTTTCGCCATGTGGCTTTTTTTGCCGGTGCCAACGTGCGCAGCGCGATGAATGAAGGCCGCGCCGATTTCATCCCGATTTTTCTCGGCGAGATTGAAGCGTTGTTCGAGAACGGCAGCATCCCGGTGGATGTCGCGCTCATTCACGTTTCGCCGCCGGACGAACACGGCTTTTGCAGTTTCGGCGTTGGCGTTGACGCCACCAAAAGCGCCGCCGAACACGCCAGCCTCGTCATCGCGCAGATCAATCCGAAAATGCCGCGCAGCCTCGGCGACTCGTTCATACACCTCAACAAAATCGATCATCTCGTCGAAGTTGCAGACGACATTCTCGAGCATCCGCAGGGTCAAATTTCCGATATTGCGAAAAAGATTGGCAGCAACATCGCGGATTTGATCGAAGACGGCTCGACGCTGCAACTCGGCATTGGTGAAATCCCCGACGCCGTTCTGAATTATCTTGGCAACAAAAAAGACTTGGGTATTCATACGGAAATGGTCAGCGACGGCGTCGTCGAATTGATTGAAAAAGGCGTGATCAACAACGAGAAAAAAACGTTGCACCCCGGCAAAGTGATCGTCGGCTTCGTGCTCGGCACGCGCCGGCTTTATGATTTCATCAATAACAACCCGATTTTTGAATTTCACCCCAGCCGCTACACCAACGATCCGTTCATCATCAGCCGCAACGAGAAACAGGTCGCGATCAACTCCGCGCTGGAAGTCGATCTCACCGGCCAGGTTTGCGCGGATTCTATTGGCTACAATTTTTATAGCGGCATCGGCGGCCAGGTGGATTTTATTCGCGGCGCGGCGCGGAGCAAAGGTGGCAAGCCGATCATCGCGCTGCCTTCGACCGCGAAGAATGACACGCTCAGCCGCATCGTGCCGCATTTAAAAGAAGGCGCCGGCGTCGTCACCTCGCGCGGCGACGTGCATTACGTTGTGACGGAATACGGCGTCGCCTATCTGCATGGCAAAAGCATTCAAGAACGCTGCCGCGCGCTGATTAAAATCGCGCATCCGAAATTTCGCGATGAGCTGGTGAAATTCGCGCGTGAAAGAAAGTGGTTGTGAACCAAAAACCAGGTATGGCATTCTGCAGGAATCCTGTTTAATATCAAGCACAATGCTTGCGCGAAAAGGATTCCCTGGCCTGCCTAGAGTCTTTGGCAGGCCAGGCTTCCAGAATGACAATTCGAAGGAGGAAGATCGCCATGAAAAATCATCTAAAAGTGTTAGGCAGCCTCTATCTCGCTTTCGGTCTGCTCGGCCTCGTGATGGCGGGCTTGCTGTTCGAGGTCAAAACCGGGCGTTTAATTCTCCCTGCCAAGATGAGTATTTTTTCCAGCGCCCACGGGTATGTCTCAGTAATTGCATTGATCTTTGCCCTTGAGGCTATTCCGGCCCTCGTTACTGGTCTGGCGCTGTTCAAAGGCATCTTATGGGCGCGCCTGTCCGCGCTGGCGCTCGGGTTTTTAAATCTGTTCATTATTCCGCTCGGCACGGCGCTTGGAATTTATACGCTGTGGATTTTAATCAATGACACGGCATTAAGCGAATCCAGTTCGGAAATCGTTGACGAGAAGATGTTGCCTCGCGTTTTTCCGCCGTATCATTGAATCCTTGAAAACCCCGAAGCCAGTCCGGCTTTTGCCGTGCAGGAATCAGGCGGGTTTTTAGGCGGCGTGGTTGGTTTATGTTGTAAAATGAAAGCAGGATGCGTTGATTCGATTGTTGCTTGATAATCCGCTACTCTTGCTGTTTGTCGTGGCGGCGCTCGGTTACTTTTTAGGGAAAATTAAATTTCGCGGCAGCAGCCTCGGCGTGGCCGCAGTGTTGTTTGTCGGTCTGGCGTTTGGCGCGTTGCATCCCGATCTCAAATTACCGGAGATTGTTTACTGGCTGGGGTTGGTTTTGTTCGTTTACACAATCGGATTAAGCAGCGGGCCGGGTTTCCTGGCTTCGTTTCGCCGCCAAGGCTGGCGAGACAATTTGCTGGTCGTGAGCGTGTTGATGTTGATGTTCATGTTTGCAATGATGGTGCACGCGTTGTTCCGCTTTACCCCGGCGCAAACCGCAGGCTTGTTTGCCGGCAGCCTCACCAACACGCCGGCCTTGGCGAGTTTGCTGGATTACCTCAAGTCTGCCGCGTCCAACACCGGGCTTAATCACCTTCTGGCGGAACCGGTTATCGCTTACTCGCTCACCTATCCGATGGGCGTGGTGGGGATGATTCTCACGATTTATGTGATGCAAAGAATATGGAAAACAGATTACGCCCATGAAGCCGCTAATCTGCGTGAACTTGGCGCGACGAATGTCAAATTACAAAATCGCACGATTCGCGTGACCCAAAGCACAGCGACGCACGCTTCACTGCATCATCTCATCAAGCTGCACAATTGGGACGTGATCTTTGGACGTATGAAACGCGACAACCAACTCACGCTGGCGCTCGGCGCCACGCGCCTGCAAGTCGGGGATTTGCTCAGCATCGTCGGCAGGCGTGAGGAGTTAGAGCGGGTGACGGCTGCATTAGGCGAGGCCAGCCGTGAACAAATCGATCTCGATCGCCGCCAGTTGGATTATCGCCGCATCTTCGTGTCCAATCCCAAGTTAGCCGGTCAGCGTTTGCGCGATCTCAATCTGCCGCAGCAATTCGGCGCGGTGGTGACCCGGCTGCGCCGCGGCGATATTGAATTTTTGCCGCATGGCGATACCGTGCTCGAGCTCGGTGACCGCATTCGCGTGCTTACCCATCGCGATCGCATGGAAACCGTGAGCGCGTTTTTCGGCGATTCGTATCGCGCCGTGAGTGAGATAGATGTTTTGACGTTCGGCCTCGGCGTGGCGCTGGGTTTGTTAATTGGGCTGGCGCCGATTCCGTTGCCCGGTGGTGTTATCATCAGGCTCGGCCTGGCCGGCGGCCCCTTAATGGTCGCGATGATTTTAGGAACATTGGGGCGCACCGGCCCGTTGGTGTGGAGTCTGCCGTACAGCGCCAATTTGACGCTGCGACAAGTTGGTCTCATTCTTTTTCTCGCGGGCGTCGGCACGCGTGCAGGTTATGCTTTCGTCAATACCCTCACCGAAGGCAGCGGCATGACGATATTTATGGCGGGTGCGCTCATAACTTGCGCTGCGGCTTTGACGACATTAGCCGTTGGCCATCGGTTGCTCAAAATTCCGATGAGTCTGCTGATCGGCATGCTCGCCGGTTTGCAAACCCAACCCGCGGTTCTCGGTTTTGCACTCGAGCAAACGCGCAACGATTTGCCGAATATCGGCTACGCCACCGTTTATCCGATTGCCACGATTGGCAAAATTATTCTGGCCCAGGTATTGTTGGCGCTTTTGACATAATATCATTGAAGTCTTTTCGTCCGTTTCAAGGAGGTCGCATGAAATATCTCACCGCAAAAGAGGTTATGAACCCCAGCATCATTTCCGTGCCGGCGGATTGGACTATCGAAGAATTGTCGCAGTTTCTGATCGACAAAGCCATCACCGGCGCCCCGGTTAAAAACGAATTTGATCATTTGATCGGCGTGGTTTCGTTAACCGACATTGTGCGGCATGATAGCCTGGCGGAAACCGATTTACGCGCTGATGAGCCGCACGATTATTACATGCACGGCTGGGAAGATCGTCTTGCGCCGGAGGATTTGTCATCCTTCCACGTCGAAGATCGACCACAGGCTTTCGTGCGCGACATTATGACGCCGATGCTTTTCAAAGTTGACGAAGATACTTCTCTCAAAGAAGTTGCGGATATGATGATCGGTGGCCGCGTGCATCGTTTGTTTGTCACGCACAACCAGAAGGTCGTCGGCATTGTGACCACAATGGACATGCTGAAAGTAATTCGGGATATGTAAGCATGAAGCGCTGGCGGTCGACACGCGGCCGCCAATATAAAACGGCATATGAAAAAAAGCGAATTGCTTTACAAACACCGGCAAGCGATCATTGCGATACTGGCGTTGATCGCGATCGCCTCTCATCTGACGCTGCGTTTGGCGCTGCACGCCACCGCGCCATTTTATGGCATTCCGGCGTATGAACTGCCGCTCATTATTGCTTTGGCACTGGGCGGCGTTCCTCTGGTTTTGGAGCTTTTGCTCAAGCTCTTCCGGCTGCAATTTGGCTCGGATTTGTTGGCAGGAATTTCGATTGTGACCTCGGTTTTATTGCACGAGTATTTGGCCGGCACGCTGGTCGTGTTGATGCTGTCGGGTGGCGAGGCGCTGGAAGCTTATGCCGTGCGCAGCGCCTCGTCGGTTTTGCAAGCGCTGGCCAAGCGTATGCCTTCCGTGGCGCATCGCAAGCACAACGGCAATCTCAGTGATGTGGCCTTGGCGCAAGTGGCCATCGGCGATCTGTTGATCGTCTTCCCACATGAAACGTGTCCGGTGGATGGCACCGTCGTTGACGGGCACAGTGTGATGGACGAATCCTATCTCACCGGCGAGCCTTACATGATGTCCAAAACGCCCGGCTCGGAAGTGCTGTCGGGCGCAATCAACGGTGAGGCGGCGTTGACGATTCGCGCCGAGAAGCTGGTGGTGGATTCGCGTTATGCGAAAATCATGCA
>CAYUVM010000322.1:0-5653 GCA_964447935.1 uncultured Cytophagia bacterium
GTGAAAGATTTCCATTTTCGCTCGCTGCACGAAAGCATCGGCCCGCTGCGGGTTTTTATCCCACCGCCGGAATGGATGACGACATTCTCGGTGCGCCTTCGCCCGCAGAATATTCCGGAAACATTGCGCTTTCTTGATGAGAAATTTCATCAATTCGATCCCGAACATCCGTTCTCGTATTCATTCTTCGACGAGCGTATGGCGCGTCAATATCAAAGCGAACTGCGTCTGCAAAGGATGTCAACTTATGCCGCCGCGTTAGGAATATTCATCGCGTGCCTCGGCTTGTTCGGACTGGTCTCTTTCGCGACTGCACAGCGCACCAAGGAAATCGGCATTCGCAAAGTGCTCGGCGCCACGACAGGCGGTATTGTTAGCTTGCTTTCCAAAGAAACCGTGCGCCTCGTGGTGATTGCTAATCTCGTGGCATGTCCCGTGGCTTATTGGGTTATGCAACGCTGGCTGCAAGATTTCGCGTATCGCGTGGAAATGGGTCCCGGGGTTTTTGTTGTGGCTGGTTTGCTCACTGTTATGATCGCATTGTTAACCGTCGGTTATCGCTCCATTAAAGCCGCGCTGGCAAATCCCGTCGAAGCGCTACGGTATGAATAAAACTGGTTGCTGAATTCTGCTTGCAATAAAAAGCAACCAGTAACAAGGAATCAGGCCATGCTCAAAAACTATCTCAAAATTGCCTTTCGTAATTTGTGGAAGCAAAAAGTTTATTCGTTCATCAATATTCTCGGCCTAGCCGTAGGCATGGCGGCCTGCTTGCTGATTTATCTTTTCATCCTGCATGAACTAAGTTTTGACCGCTTACACCCGAAGGGCAAAAATATTTATCGCCTAAACGAAGTGCAGAGTTTTGAAGGCATCAGCCCGCAACGCGTCGCGCTGTCCATGTATCCCATGGGCCCCGCTTTGAAAGCGGACTACCCCGAGATCATCGACTTCGTGCGCTTCGTGAACGGCGGCACGGTATTGCGTAATGATCCCAAGCAAATCATCGTCGAGAAAACTTTTTGGACCGTTCCGGCGTTTTTCACGGTTTTTGATTTCACGCTGCTGCGCGGCGACCGCGCTACCGCGCTGAACGAGCCGAACAGCGCCGTGCTCACGCAAGAAACCGCGCAAAAACTTTTCGGCACCGACGAGGTGATTGGCAAATCATTCTTGCAGGGTGAACGGCAGCTTAAAATTACCGGTGTTTTGCAAAACCTTCCCAAAACCTCGCATTTGCAATTCGACGCGCTGTTTTCTTTGATCACCATTGAAGATGAACGGGCGCGCAGCAACTGGGGCTCGAATTGGCTCGTTACCTATCTTCTGCTCGCGCCCAACGCCGATATTGAAAAACTCGAAGCCGCCTTTCCGAAATTTCTTAAAAAAAACATGGGCGAGGGCAAAAAATTTTATGAGCTGTATTTGCAGCCGCTGCACGCAGTGCATCTCGGTTCGATGAACGTCACGCACGATTACAATAACTGGCAAAAATTCGACGGTAAATATATTTTTGTTTTTTCCTTGCTTGCCGTTTTTGTGCTCGTCATTGCCGCCATCAATTTCATGAATTTGTCCACGGCGCGCTCTTCGAGCCGGTCGAAAGAAGTGGGGGTGCGCAAATCCATTGGCGCGCATCGCACCCAGCTTGCACGGCAATTTTTGAGCGAGTCGGTGCTTCTCGCTTTTATTGCGTTGGCAGTTGCCGTGCTCCTTGCCGAATTGGCGCTGCCATTGTTGAACGCCATCAGCCGCCGCGCTTTGGAGTTGAATTTGTTCAGCGATCCCGTACTGTTGCCCGGCATGCTCGGCTTCACGTTTTTGCTGGGACTCGTTGCCGGCATTTATCCCGCACTTTTTCTTTCGTCATTTCAGGCGGTCGAAGTTTTGAAAGATAAGTCCCCCGTGAGTGGCCGCAAAGCCACGCTGCGCAACGTGTTGGTGGTGGCGCAATTTGCCATCGCGATTGCGTTGATCGTCGGCACGGCTTTGACAGTGCAGCAATTTCGATTCATGAAAGATCGCGACCCCGGTTTCCAGCGGGATCAAATCGTTCTTTTGCAAATGAATAGGACAAGTAATCAAAAATATGAGCTATTGAAAGAAGAGTTTTTGCGCAATCCCGCCGTTCTCGCCGTCACGGCCTCGGGCCAGCGTTTAGGCAACAACATTCATCAGAACAGCGCGCGCACCAAAGGCGACAGCGCCGAGATCAGACTTTCGCCTTCGCATCTGCACGTGGCGCGAAACTTTATTGAATTTTACGGTTTGGAAATCGTCGCGGGTCGTGCGTTTTCAGAAAAGATTCCGACGGACAAGCGGTTCGCTTATATCGTTAACGAGGCTTTAGTGAAAGATCTCGGATGGAATGATGCGATCGGCAAACAGTTCGGCGTGAGTCGGGAAGACACGTTGGGCACGATCATCGGCGTGGTGAAGGACTTCAACTTCAATTCGCTGCATCATAAAATTCAGCCGCTTTATATCAGCAGCCAAACTTGGGGCTATGATGAAATGTCGGTCAAAATCAGTCCGCAAAATTATGCCGCGGCTCTTGCGCATCTCGAAAAGATTTGGGCCGCACACGTGCCCGACCGGCCATTTCAATATATTTTTCTCGACGAACATTTCGCTTCGCTTTATCTCTCCGATCAGCAGGTGAGCCAAATCGTCGGCATCATTGCCGGACTGGCGATCTTCACCGCGTGCTTGGGTTTGTTTGGTTTATCCTCAATCACAACGGAGCAGCGCACGAAAGAGATCGGCATCCGCAAAGTGCTCGGTGCATCTTTATCCAATGTGGTCGTTTTGCTCGCCAGAAATTTTATGCGGCTGGTGCTTGTGGCATTTCTGGTGGCCGCGCCCGTGGCTTATCTCATCATGCAAGGCTGGCTGCAAAATTTCGTGTATCGCATCGACATCGGCTGGTGGGTGTTTGCACTCGCCGGTGGCGCGGCGTTATTGATTGCGCTGGCCACCGTGAGCGCGCATGCGATTAAAGCCGCATTGGCAAACCCCGTGGAAGCGTTGCGATACGAGTAAAAACTGGCCTAATCAGTGAGAAGTATCCATTATCTTGCCACTAAAAACGGAATACTGGAGTTCGATATGCTTAAAAATTATCTCAAAATTACGCTGCGAAATTTTCGCAAGCACAAGGGATTGACATTTATCAATGTTTTCGGCTTGGCGTTAGGCTTGGCTTGCTGCATTGTGATCATGTTATTTGTGCGCGACGAAGTGAGTTATGACGAGTACCACCAGCAGCGCGAGCAAATTTATCGCCTGGCAATGGAGGTGAAACTGCTGGCAAACGGCAAGGGCGGCCCCAGCGCGACGACGCCGATATTGTGGGCCCCGGCGATGCGCCGTGATTTCCCGGAAGTCATCAATTATGCGCGGTTCGTGACAACTTCCGACCCGAAAAATCCAGTGGAAATTTCTTTTGCAGACAAAAAATTTAACGAGAGTAATCTGCTCTTTGCTGACGCTGCGGCATTGGAAATTTTTAGCTGGCCCCTTTTGCAGGGTGATCCGAAAACTGCGCTCACGGAACCCAATGCCATTGTTATTTCGGCAGCGATGGCGGCTAAATATTTTGGCAGTGACAATCCTTTGGGTAAAACGTTGAGCATCGATCCGAAACAGCGCGATGATTCCGGCAAACCGACGCGGGTCACCCAGGACGCCGTTGTTACCGGCGTGGTTGCCGATATTCCGCACAACTCGCATTTTACTTTTGATTTTCTCTTGCCAATAGTGAATTTAAACAAAATTTTTGACGGCGATGTCACCACCGGCGAGAGCATTAATGCGTGGTTTTGGCGCGGCCGCACCACCCATACTTATGTGCTGCTGCAAAAAGATGCTGACCCGGCCGCGCTGGCCGCGAAAATGCCGGCGTTCATCGACAAATATGTCGGCGACGCGCTGAAATCGCGCGGCTATGCGTATGTGCCGTTTCTGCAGCCGCTCACCGCCATTCATCTCGGCGGCAATTTTGACGGAGAATTGCAGCCTGGTCGTGAAAAACAATCGCTGTATATTTTTGCGCTCGTGGCTTTTTTTATTTTGCTCATCGCTTGCATCAATTTCATGAACCTGGCAACAGCGCGTTCGCTCAATCGCGCGCGCGAAGTCGGCATGCGTAAAGTCGTCGGCGCGAATCGAAGTCAACTCATCAAACAGTTTTTGGGTGAATCCGTTATTTTAACTTTTGTCGCGCTGCTGCTTGCGATTGGATTGGCCGAATGGCTGACGCCAAAATTTTATTCGTATGTCAACAAAGCGCCGGTCGCTGATTCTCCATATAATTGGTTGGTGGTGGCCGGCTTGGCCGGCATCGGATTGCTTGTAGGAATTTTATCCGGCAGTTATCCCGCATTTTTTCTCTCTGCATTCACGCCCGGCAAAGTTCTAAAAGGCGCACTGACCGGGGCGCCCCAAGGCGCTGGCGTGCGCAAAGGCCTCGTCGTGTTTCAGTTTGCGATCTCCGCGTTCTTGATCATCGCGACGCTGACGGTATTCAATCAATTGCAATTTATGCACAGCAAAGGATTGGGTTTTGCAAAAGAGCACGTAGTGGTGATTCCTCCCAATGTCGGTCGCGCATTGCAACCACAGCTTGACGCCTTCAAAGCTGCGCTTTTGCAAAACCCGCACGTTGTTGCGGTCACCGCTTCGGCGGGCGTTCCCGGCAGCGAATTAGGCGGCGATATCTATGCGGTCAAAGGCGCGCCTGCCGCCGAAGGCCGCGGCATTGCCGAGTTTTTGGTGGATTACCATTTTATTGAGATGTTCGATCTTGAATTAATCGCCGGACGAAATTTTTCCAAAGCTATGAGCTCCGACGCGGGTGGGCGTGATGCCGACGGACGTTGGCGTGAAGTCGCGGTGGTGGTAAATGAAGAAGCCGTGCGCAGCTTCGGTTTCGGTTCACCTGCCGCGGCGTTGGGAAAACAAATTGTGCGCGATCCCCGCGCGATTGATTTTACCGCGACGATTATCGGGGTGGTGAAGGATTTTCATTTCCAATCGCTGCGCGAGCAAATTCGGCCAGCGGTGTTAGCGATGATTCCGGATTATGCGCACGTTTCCGTTAAAATTCGGCCCGAAGATATTCCCGCGACGGTCGCATTCATTAAAAGCACGGGGCAAAATTTCGCACCGGAAATTCCGTTTGCATATTCGTTTTTAGATGCTGATTTCAACGCGTTGTATCAGTCCGAAGAAAAACTGACGGAAGTGTTCGTGTATGTTGCTTTTCTCGCCATCTTCGTCGCCGGTCTTGGCCTCTTCGGCCTGGCGTCATTCACCGCCGAGCAACGCACCAAGGAAATCGGTGTCCGCAAAGTGTTGGGCGCCTCGCTGCCGAACATTGTCACCTTGCTCTCGAAAGATTTTATCAAATTGGTTTTTATCGCAAGCCTCATCGCGATGCCGGCCGGTTATTGGGTGATGAACCGCTGGCTGGAGAATTTCGCATATCGCACCACCATCGGCTTCGGCACTTTTGCTTTAACCGGCGTGCTGGCGCTGACCATTGCCTGGCTGACGATTAGTTTGCAAACGCTCAAAGCCGCGCTGGCAAATCCAGTGGAGGCGTTGCGATATGAATGAATTATGCTGTTGCCGCCGTTTCGCCAGTGCGGCA
>CAYUVM010000323.1:0-5643 GCA_964447935.1 uncultured Cytophagia bacterium
TCACTGATGCGCAATTGTCGCGCTCCAATGCGCGCATCACGCACATTCAGGCGCAGTATGATTACAACAGCGCGCTGGTGCGGCTGCGGCGGGCGCTGGGTGTGGCGGAATAATCTGCCAGGCCAATATTAGAATCGCGTGATTCATCACGAGGCGGTTTTAGCCGAAGCGAGCGGTTAAATTTAAAAGCTTGCTTCGCGAAGTAATGCCCGCAATGAAAATTTTTTGGCGCCATCACATGCTTATCGATGAATACCTTCCCGCGTACGACGTCAGCGAGCAGCATTATCTCGACATTCAAGCGCCCGTTGAAAAAATTTATGCTGCCGCGCACGAATTAGACATGAGCCGTTCCCGATGGATTCGTGGCCTCTTTCTGCTGCGCGGGTTGCCGGCAGCTATGTTTTCTCACCAGCGTTCGCAGGCGGGACTCGGATTGAATCGCGCCGGTTTGCACCGGAGTGGTTTTATTTTTCTCGGTGAAATTCCGCAACAAGAAATTGTGCTCGGTTTAGCCGGAAAATTTTGGACGCCGTCAGGAGACATTCAACGCTTGGACAGCACCGGATTCCAAAATTTCACCATGCCTGGTTTTGCCAAAGCCGTCTGGAATTTTTCTCTTGAGCGCCGGGCCGCGCAAGTCACCCGCTTACACACCGAGACGCGCGTTTTATGCTTAGATGCCGCCAGCCGGCGACGTTTTTGTTTCTATTGGTTTTTCATTCGCCCATTTAGCGGTTTAGTACGAATGGAAATTTTGCGCGCGCTCAAACGTAGCGCGGAGAATCTTTGAAATGGCCCTCGAATTACAGCAAAGCCAACTTTGTTAATAGCCATGGCCTTTCGCGAATTTCATTATCGCTGGGAATGGCAACTGCAATCCAGCCCCGAAGCACTGTGGCCGTTGCTGGCGGACACCAACCGTTTCAACCGCGACACACATGTGCCTGCCGTGAAGCGGCGCGAGGAGAGCGCGGCGAAGCTGTCCAATTTGCGCCAGCGTCTGCGCTTGCAACGCTTCGGCGCAACGGTGGAGTGGGAAGAAGAACCGTTTGAATGGAGCCGCCCTCAGCGCTTCGGTGTCGTGCGGCGTTATCACCGCGGGCCGTTAGCGTTGCTGCGCGTGTTGGTTGAGTTAAGTTCGAGTTCAACAGGTTCGAAGTCTGAGATCGGTAGCCGGGTGGTTTACCAGGTTTGGGCGACGCCACGAAATTTCTTGGGATTCATCGCCATTCCCATTCAAATTGGTTGGCTCAGCGCGAAAAAATTTACGCAAACAATCCGGCGTTATGATCAACTCGCCGCAAGCGGCAAATCAATATTGACGTTGCCAACCACCGTCAACTTTTCACCCGGCGGAAAAGAGCGTCTCGCTAATTTTCGTAATGAATTACTGACACAGGGTGCTGCGGCTCATCTGGTGGCACGGTTGATTCAAACCCTCGAACAGGCGGACGATTTTACACTAGCAAAGATTCGTCCGTACGCGCTGGCGGAAGCGTGGCGCGCGCCGCGTCGTGAAGTACTTGAAGTGTGTCTGCTGGCGACGCGCGTTGGGCTGCTGGAATTTTGCTGGAGTTTGCTCTGCCCGCTTTGTCGCGGCGCAAAAGTAAGTAATAAAGCCCTGCGCGATTTGCAAGCCCAGGTGCATTGCGAGAGTTGCAATATTGACTTCACCGCGAATTTTGAGCGTTCAGTGGAGTTGACTTTTCGCCCCAATCCAGCGGTACGCGAAATTATTTTGGAAGAATTTTGTGTCGGCGGGCCGCAGGTTACGCCTCACATTGTGGCGCAACAACTGCTCGCTGCCGGCGCGCAGCGAGTGTTGACGCTGCCGCTGGAAACCGGCCGTTATCGGGTGCGCACGCTAACGATTCCTGGCGGCCAGCATTTTAGGGTCACACTTGACGGCGTGGCCAAAGCGAATTTTATTTTGCAGCCTGCAGGTTGGCCCGAAATAGAATTGCAGCTTGCGACCCCAGCCACCGTGTATTTTGAAAATGCCACTGCCGTTGAACAACTTTTCATTTTAGAACGGCTGGCATGGAGTGATCAAGCGGTGACGGCAGCGGAAGTGACGGCGTTGCAGCTTTTTCGCGATCTCTTTGCCAGCGAAGCGTTACGGCCTGGTGAAGAATTTTCGGTGGGAAGCCAGGTGATCGTGTTTACCGATTTGCGCGGTTCAACGAAATTGTATCGCGAGATTGGTGATGCGGTGGCGTTCAGTCGAGTGCTGAATCATTTCGAAATTTTAAAGGAGGCAATTGCCACCGAAGGCGGGGCCGTTGTCAAAACCATTGGCGATGCGGTGATGGCGGTATTTCGGCGCCCGTTGGCGGCGCTGCGGGCGTTGCTGCAAGCCCAGCAAAAACTTGCTGCCGGCGAAACCCCGCTGCAATTAAAAGCCGGCATCCATTACGGCCCGTGTATCGCGGTAACGTTGAATGATCGCCTCGATTATTTTGGCTCGACCATCAACATCGCCGCGCGGCTGGAAGGCCAATCATCGGGAAGTGACGTGATTATTTCCGCCACGGTACGCGATGATCCCGAAGTTCTTGAATGGCTCCAACAACAAACCGATCTATTGGTCGAACCGGTGGAAGCGACCTTAAAAGGTTTTGAGACGCAACGCTTCGCGTTGTGGCGGATAAGGAAACGCTAATAACCCAGCCCCAAGCCCACTTCGAGAAAAGTCTGCTTAAATTTTCGATCGTAGCCCAGCCGGGGGCTGATGAGTAACGCACCCTCCCACACGTCGATGATGAGACCGCCCGCGAGGCGGCGCACCTCGGCCCTTTCCAACAACACCCCGCCGGTCAGATGCAATGTTCCATAGGTCACGCGCGGTCCGCGGTTCACCGGTTGTTTTTGCAATTTCGCGGCATGTAACACCAATCTGCCGCCCCACAGCAAAGCCCAGTCGGGATTATCATAAACGGCGGCAACACTGGCGCCGAGCAAAAAATTTCTGGGGGTTTCTCCCAATCCCAAGGAAGGATGAACTTGCAGAGAAAATGTGTACGGATCGATGCCCGGGGCAAAGAAGAACCCTTGCCCGGCTTCGAGTTGCAGAAAAAAATGATCCTGACTCCGGCCCAAGCCGGTTAAGCTAAAGAAGAAAACCATACTCAAAAAAACGACACGTTTCATAAAGTATTTTTTCCTTTTTTTGTGTGCTGACGAAATGCAGAACTGTAGATTCTAATATAGAAACGGTTTTGCTTTTGTCAACCACTTCTTCTGCCAGTGGTGATTTGGGCGCACCCCAGAAATTCCTTGATTTATACCAAACAAATTCGGATATTATACCTTCCCTTTGTAAACCACTAGTCCAACAATCCAATCGAAAGATGAAAGGCCGTTATGACGAAGGTAAGTTTTCCTCTACGCATGGGATTTTACCAAGAACTCAAGAATCGGGTGAATGCTTATTTTAGCGAGAACCAAATTTCCCAGCACGCGAACTGGAAGATGGTTTTGAAAACCGTCATTGTTATGGCTTGGCTGGCAACGGCGTATGTTCTTCTCGTGTTTTTTTCTTCTTCGCTTATTCTCGCGATTATTTCAGCTTTTCTGGTCGCACAGGGTTTTGTGCTCGTCGGCTTCAACGTGATGCACGACGGCAACCATGGCGGCTATTCCAAAAGCCCCAAAGTCAACTGGATGATGGGCTTCACGCTCGATCTCATCGGCGGCAGCCAAATGTTTTGGCGGCACAAGCACAACATCCTGCATCACACCTACACCAATATCAACGAGTTGGATGACGATATTCACGTCGGCGGGTTGATGCGTTTCAGCCCGGCGCAAAAGCGCTATCCGTGGCATCGCTTTCAACACTGGTATGCGTTTCCGCTTTACGGCTTTATGACCTTTGCCTGGATTAATTATGGCGATTTTCGCAAATTTTTTACCGGGCGCATCGGCGACTACAAGCTCCCGAAGCCCGGCCCGGCCGAGTCCTTTCTCTTTTTTCTTACCAAGATGTTTTATTTCGGTTATATGCTCGTGTTGCCGATGTTTTTTCATCCGGTCGCGTATGTTTTGTTGTTTTATGTGCTGGTCCATTTTCTGCTCGGCATCACCATGGCCACGATTTTTCAATTAGCCCACGTGGTGGAAGATAACACCTTTCCCGAGCCGAATCCGGTCAATGGCGAAATCGAGAACGAATGGGCGATTCACGAAGTGGAAACCACCGCCAATTTTGCGCGCCAAAGCAAGTTAGCCGCGTGGTATTTTGGCGGCTTGAATTTCCAAATCGAACATCATCTCTTTCCGCGCATTTGCCACATTCATTATCCGGCGATCAGCGGCATCGTCGAGAAGACCTGCCGCGAATTTGGCATCAAATACATGTCTTATCCCACCATCCGCGCCGCGGTGGCGTCGCATTTTCGATTTTTGAAGAGGTTGGGGCAAAAAGAACCGGCCTTGGTTTTGCAAACCAGCCTGCAAGCATAGGCTAAAACCGAAGCTGGTTTCGTCACCGCTTTATTTTTGACCGCACAATCGGGTTGCGCGAATTTTTCTGCCTTCGCTTAATTACGTTGCGCGGTCGAAAAAATTTCACGAGTTGGCATGGTTGGTATGAATGAGTCGATTCATGTTTTCATTGTTGATGATAATCGTTTGTTGCGGGAGGGCCTCGCTTCGATGTTGGCCGCCGAAGCCAATATTACCGTTATCGGCGCGGCGGCCAGCGGCCGTCAGGCTTTGGAAGCAATCAAAGAGCACTGCCCGGAGATCGCGCTCATTGATATTGGCATGCCCGGCAAAGATGGAATTGAGGTGACCCAAGAGCTGCGCCGGAATTTCCCCACGGTGAAAGTCGTCATTCTCGGCATGGTCGACTTGACCGCTGAAATCATGGCGTGTATCGAAGCCGGAGCCGCCGGCTATGTTTTGAAAGAAGCTTCCTTTGATTCCCTGGTCGAGACCATTCGATCCGTCCATCGCGGTGAGTCATTTGTTTCGCCGCAGATGGCGGCTTCACTTTTCTCCCGTATCGCCGAGTTGGCCGCTGAACGCCTGCCAAGAATCCCCTCAAGCTCCGTCAAGCTGACCACCCGGGAATTGGAAATCATAAATTTGATTGCGGACGGCCTGTCCAACAAAGAGATTGCCCAACGCCTCTCCATCGAAGCCCAAACCGTAAAAAATCACATCCACAATATTCTTGACAAACTCCATCTCCACACCCGCCTCGAAGCGGTAGAATATGCCCGCGACCGCAAACTGCTGAAAACCAAGTAATCTTGTTAATTTGTCTGCTAAAACTGCTCAGCCGGGGTACTATTGGTGCCAATGTTAAGTTAAAATGCAGGCCCAGCGATCACTGAGTATCAATAGAAAAACGGCGCTGGTTCCTCGAATGAGACGCCGAGCTCCAGCCATCAACCACCGGTCTTCCAGGGCGTGTCGGTCCAGGCGCCGCAGTACCGCGGCGCGGACCAAGACCAAAACCACTGCAACGCCCAACCCGGAAAGCAACGCAATAGCGATGTCCGTAGCCCATAAATCAGACCAGTGAAACGTCATTACGTTGACGATTGCGTCGTCGGTTGATGGATGTGTGTTTTGAAGCAATGGACGAAACTCCGGTTTGCGTCAGACTAACGCCGCCCGATCCGACTGGAG
>CAYUVM010000324.1:0-5639 GCA_964447935.1 uncultured Cytophagia bacterium
CCGATCAAGCCGCAAATCCAAAAGTTGATCCACGCCTGCGGCGCCTGTTCGGAGGCGAGCAGCCATTTGCAGCCGACACCGAAACCGAGGGCCGCGAGCACGGTCGTGACGTAATAACCGCGATTGAGCGCCTGCATCGGATCGCCGTCTTCGCGCGTACTCACCACCATGATGCCAATGATGGAGGCAATCAAACCCAGGGCGCGCACGACAAGCGGGAACATCATAACGCCGATGATGCCGGCGGCAAATGTGATGCTGTTGGCTTCCGCGGTAATCGCAAGCGTCGCGCCGAGAATCATCGCGCCGATATTTTCCGCGGCGGTAGATTCAAACAAGTCGGCGCCACGACCGGCGCAATCGCCGACATTGTCGCCGACGAGATCAGCGATGACGGCGGGGTTGCGCGGATCATCTTCGGGAATGCCGGCTTCAACTTTGCCGACGAGATCGGCGCCGACATCCGCGGCTTTCGTGTAAATACCGCCGCCAAGCTGCGCAAACAATGCGACGAAACTCGCACCGAATCCGTAGCCGACGATGAGAAACGGAATATCGTGCGACTTCACGCCGACCGCGTTGAGTATCGCAAAGAGGCCGCCGACGCCAAGCAAACTCATGGCGACGACGAACAGGCCGGAGACCGCGCCGCCGCGCAACGCGATTTGCAGGCCGCGATTCAAGCTCGTGCGCGAGGCCGAAGCGGTGCGGATGTTGGCGCGAATTGACACGAACATGCCCATGTAACCGGCAACGGCCGAACAGATCGCACCGAGAATGAACGAGCCGGATACATAAAGCGCCAACGTGCTCGCCGGCACCGGATCATGCTCGGAGCCGGGGCGAATGAACGCATACAAAATATACAGGATAGCCGCGACCGGAATGGTCAGCGCCGCGATGGTTTTATACTGGCGCGAAAGAAATGCTTCCGCGCCTTCGCGAATGGCATCGGCGATTGCCTTCATCGCCGGCGTGCCGTCGTCGTTTTTCATCACCCACTTCGCCAGATAAACGGCGAAGAGTAGGGCAAAAACGCTGCAACCTAAAGTCAGTCCAAGTTCCACAGAAACTCCTCAGAAAAGATGTGAATTAAGTGATTGATTGTAATTCATGCCAAATTCTTTTTGCCGCAATAAAAGAAAAATATAAAGGGTAATCTGCAAATTTACAAACACTTTTTCTGGAGCGGTCGATAAATTATGCTTTGAATTACTGCAAGCAATCCACTTCCGCAAAATTATCCTTTCGGCCGGAACGTCCTTTCAAGCCGAAGCGCATTATGACAAACTCATACTCGAATCGGCAAGATGACAAAAGGAATACCCTGTTGATAAAAAGTTCGTTGGATGGCGAAAACGGTGTAGTTGTGCAGCCAGCGCGTGAACAAAGAATCACGCGGAAAAACCACTTGCCCGCCGAAGCAAACCATATTGGGAAATCTTTCCAGCAATTTTGGAACGGTTTTTTCGATTTCGTCGACGACGTCGATGCCGATCGACGAGTAGCCTTTGGCATAATAACCCTCGCGCTTCACGAAATCGACGTAGCGGGCGACCTCGCCTTTGGCTGAGGCTTGCAAACCCTCCAGCTCCGCCTCGCCTTTAAAATTGCCGGCGTCGATCACGCCGACTTGCACGAACACAAAATTTTTAAACGTCTCGCCGAACAAGCGCATCACATGCAACAGCGTGTGCAGTCCCAAACCGTTAAACCCGTTCACAAATAAAACTGCGGTTTTTGCCTGCGGGTCAAACTTCTGCGCCGGCGCGGCCTCGACGGGAGAATTTCCCGCAGAAGTTTCCGCCGCGTGAACAAGGCTGCGCAGCCGAAGCAACAGCCGCGCGGTGTCGCGATAATGGCGTTTGATCAGCATCGCCACAGCGATCAACGAGCCGGTGACCAATATCGTAATCCAGCCGCCTTCGTGAAATTTGATGACGACAACCGATAGCAAAATAAATGTAGTGAGAATCAATCCGAAGGCATTGATTAATAATTTTTTCCGCCATTTACCGGCGCTCCGGCGCTCGAGCCACCAGTGCCGCACCATGCCCAATTGTGAAAGCACAAAGGTAACAAAAACATTGATGCTATAAAGCACGACCAGAAAGCTGACCACCCCCTGCGTCAACAACATCATCACCAGCGCGGCGACGCCCATCAGCAAGATGCCGTTTTGGGCGACGAAACGGTCACTGAGCATGCCAAAGCGGGTGGGAAACCAGCGGTCGAGCGCCATATTGGCCAACACGCGCGGGCCGTCTAAAAATCCGGTTTGCGCCGCGATAAAAAGAATCGCCGCTTCGGAAAGCAGTGTCACCAAAACAAAGGCCTGCCCGGCGCTCGCGTTCCAATTGGCGGTCATGCGCTCGAACAAAACCGCATTCAAGGTTTTTCCCGGCTCGGGTTCGACGCGGTAAAGCACATAAGCAAACATCAACCCGACCACGGTAAACGCCAGCGAAACGGCCATGTATTTCATGGTGCGTTTCGCTGTTTTTACCCGCGGTTCGCGCAAAATCGGCAGGCCGTTGCTGACAGCCTCGATGCCGGTATAAGTTCCGGCGCCCATGCTGTAAGCGCGCAACAACAAGAGCAACATGCCGAGCCAGCCAATTTCGCTGTGCGATTTTTGCACGTCGAGTTGGGTCGCCTCAATGACACCGGGTAAATCCGCGATATGCGAAAGCAAAGCATAGGCGATGCCGAAGGCATGCATTAAAACAAAGATCAGAAAAATCGGCGTCAACAACAGCACCGATTCTTTGACGCCGCGCAGATTCAGCAATGTGAGCAGCATGACCCCGGCAATCGCCACGGCCAGTTTGTAGGATTTCCAGTCGCCCGGCAAAAAGCTGAACAACGCATCGGCGCCGCTGGCAATCGAGATGGTGATGGTCAGCACGTAGTCGATGATCAGCGCGCAGCCGGAAATCATGCCGAAGGCCGGGGAAAGCAATTTACTGGCGACGAGATAACCGCCGCCGCCGGTGGGAAAAAGCTCGATGATTTGCGAGTAGCTCGCACTGATCACCAAAATCGTCAAGGCCGCAGCCAACGCCACAAACAATCCCAAATGCGTGTGCCCCTGCAAGGCGCGAAAAGCTTCTTCGGGACCGTAGGCGGAGGAAGACAGTCCATCCGCCCCCAAACCAATCCAGGCAAAAAATGCGATGAGGGAAAGTTTATGAAAAATCGTGTGATCATGCGGGCTGCGCGCTTCGCCAATGAGTAATTCGCGCAGGCGTTCCCGCCATGAAGGCGTGTCGAGCCTCGAGGGCATAAATTTTCCATTCACCTTATTTCATAAGGCAACTAAACTCAAAATAAAATGCTGAGACTTTTTTGACCGACAAACAGTTTTTAAACACCAAGACACAAAGGCACGAAAGAACAAAATTGCATATCATAAAGCTTTTCCCTGGCCCGCCTATGGTTTTGGCAGGGCGGGCTTGGTGTCTTCGTGGTAATTTGAAAATTAGTCGGGTTCAATGCTGGCCCATTAACGGGACTCCAATTTTAACTTACCTGAAAACGGTGTAGTCTTTTATAATGGTAAGTGAAACAGAAATTGACCGGTCACTCACCGTGACCGGTCAATTATTTTTCGGGTAAACTCTATTTGTGACCCTGCTTCGACATCACACTGTGCTTACGGCCATAGCCGAAGTAAATGACAAAACCCAGCGCCAGCCACCC
This sequence comes from uncultured Cytophagia bacterium, assembly GCA_964447935.1. Taxonomy (GTDB): domain Bacteria; phylum Zhuqueibacterota; class Zhuqueibacteria; order Zhuqueibacterales; family Zhuqueibacteraceae; genus Zhuqueibacter. The sequence continues at coordinate 3,703 of CAYUVM010000324.1, forward strand.
GAATAATCGCCACCAGTTTTCTGCCGGCAACGAAAACATCAGCAAGAGGCAGAGGCCGATGCCGAGAATGGGCGTCAACGGCGCGAAGGGAACGCGGAAGGGGCGTTCGGCCTCGGGGTTGGTCTTGCGCATAATCAACACCGCGGCACAGACAATGACAAACGCCAGTAAAGTTCCAATATTAACTAATTCTGCCAAAATACGCAAGGGAATAATGGCGGAAGCACTTGCGACGAAAACGCCGGTGAGAATGGTCGATTTCCACGGCGTCCGGAATTTCTCGTGAACGTCGCCAAAGAAACCCTGGGGCACGAGGCCGTCGCGCGCCATCGCTAACAGCACGCGCGGTTGGCTCAACATCATCACCAGCAAAACCGAAGTGATGCCGGCGACCGCGCCGAGCGAGACCAGAAATTGCGCCCAGGTCAATCCAACTTGCGCAAACGCATTTGAGACGGGCGCATCGATATTAATTTCATTGTACGGCACCATGCCGGTCAACACCGCGGAGACGGCAATGTAGAGCAGCGTGCAGAGAATCAACGAGGTGATGATGCCAATCGGTACATCTTTCTTGGGATTTTTGGCTTCCTCCGCGTGGGTCGAGACGGAATCAAAACCGATGTACGCGAAAAAGATTACGGCCGCGCCGGCAAGCATGCCGATTGGTTCGCCGCCGGGTCCAGTTTGGCCGAAGAGCGTCGTGCCAAAAAAGCTGATGCCGGTCAAACCATACGGCGCGAATGGCGTCCAGTTGGCGGTATTCACATAAAACGCGCCGACACCGATGACGACAAAAACCACCGCCAGCTTGATCAACACCATGGTGTTGTTGAAGCGCGCGCTCTCGCGAATACCGACGACGAGCACGAAGGTGACAATCGCCGTGATCACGATCGCCGGCAAGTCGAACCACGTTCCGGTCATCGCGATTCGCCCATCGACGTAATCGAATGGCGCGTTGGTGAGCACATGCGGTAACTTGATGCCGAAGATGCCGATAAAATCCTGAAAATAATGCGACCAGCCGTGCGCGACGGTGGCGGAGCCGACGGCATATTCGAGCACCAAATCCCAGCCGATGATCCACGCAAAAAATTCGCCGAGCGTGGCGTAGGCATAGGTGTAAGCCGATCCCGCCACGGGAACCATGGAAGCAAATTCGGCGTAACACAACGCGGCAAAGATACACGCCGTGCCGGAAACGACGAACGAGAGCATCAGCGCCGGGCCGGTGCGGTCATGCGCGGCGACGCCGGTAAGCACGAAAATACCGGTGCCGATGATAGCGCCGACGCCGAGACTCGTCAGCGACAGCGGCCCGAGCACGCGGCGCAGCCGATTCTCGCCTTTCATTTCTTCGAGCAAAAGACCGAGCGGTTTTTTGGCAAACAATTGGTTAGCCATCCACTTTCCTCCGTGTAAATTGATGATAAAACCTCGCTGCTATTTCGTATCAAACAAAAAATTGGACTCCCGGAAAGAATCCGCGAGCGTTCTTTCCGGGCGCAACATTCTTTTGGGTTCCAACTGGTCCGGGATTATGCCGTGTCTTTGCCTTTCCTGGATTCGGCTTCAGGCGGCTGGCCGGATTGCGAAGAGCGGAACGACAAAAAAATGGCACGGCACATTACATAAAGCATTCCCGCGGCCATCGCTCCAAGAATCGCGATGGGCAATATTTCGCTGAACGACATGGCAGAATTCCTTTGTTGAAGTCTTCCGTTACCGCAAAAATCAATCGCATGCAACTAATTTTTCCGACGGCGCGCGCGCAGCACTTCGATGACCGCCGGCAAAATGGATAAAAAAATGACCGCGGCAATAACGACGTGAATATGCTTGTTGATGTCCGGAACGGCCGTGCCGATCAAATAACCGATCAGAATCATGCTCGCCACCCAGAGAATGCCGCCGAACACGTTGTACCGCACAAA
>CAYUVM010000325.1:0-5639 GCA_964447935.1 uncultured Cytophagia bacterium
GTTACTGCCGAACTTGGCATCGTTAAATGGATTCCGCCGATTCCTGTGCACTTGACTGGCGAACTCGCGCCGGCCCCAGTGGGGTGGCACGGTTATACTGATATTGAAAATATTAAATGCTATCCAATGATTCTGCAGCCCGGTGAAGAGGTGGTGGCCACGGAAAAAGTACACGGCACTTGTACGCTGCTCGGCTGGTTCGATGGCGTGCGTGCAATGTCTTCAAAAGGATACGGTCGCGGCGGAACCGTTATTAAAGAAGATGAGAAAAACCTGTATTGGCGCATGGCGCGCAAGTATCAATTGTTCGAAAAAATCACGGACTTGGGTGGCGCTAAAGGCGTCATCATGCTCTTCGGTGAAACCTTTGGCGCCGGCGTGCAGGATCTGGGTTACGGCGCGCAAAAAGGCGAGCCGATTTTTTTTGCCTTCGACATAGCGATTAACGGCCGCTACCTCGATTATGACGACTTTGCCCAAATTTGCTTGGCGCGCGACATTCCGCAGGCGCACGTTTTATATCGCGGTCCGTTTGGGCCGACGTGCCTCGCCTATACGAGCGGCGCCGAAACGGTTAGCGGCAAAGCCGTGCATATGCGTGAAGGCATCGTCATTCGTCCGCTCAAAGAACGCTACGTGCCTGATCTCGGCAGAGTGATTTTGAAAAGCGTGAACGAAGCGTATTTGTTGCGCGGCGGAGAAGCGACGGAGTTCGAATAATGCGCCTAACCGAAATTTTTTACTCTATTCAAGGAGAGTCGAGTTTTATCGGCCAGCCGTGCGTGTTTATTCGCACCACGGCGTGCAACCTGCGCTGCGTTTGGTGCGATACAGCATATTCATTTTATGGCGGCGAGGAGAAAAGTCTCGACGACATTATGCAACGCGTCGCGGGCTACGGCTGCAAACTTGTCGAAATTACCGGCGGCGAGCCGATGCTGCAAAAAGAAATTTACGAATTATGCGATCGGTTGCTGACTGCCGAATATACGGTGTTGCTCGAAACCGGCGGCAGTCTCGATCTCTCAAAGCTTGATCCGCGTGTCATTAAAATCGTCGACCTCAAATGTCCGGGGAGCGGCGAGGTTGAAAAAAATTATTGGCCCAATCTCGATATTTTGCAGCCGCACGATCAAATCAAATTTGTTATTAAGGATCGGGCGGATTATGATTGGACGTTGCAAATTATCCGGCAACACCGCCTCGACACGCGATTTCATTTGCTTTTCTCGCCGGTATTCAAAGAAATGCCCTTGCGGCCGTTGGCCGAATGGATGCTGGCCGACCACGTCAAGGCGCAATTGCAAGTGCAGTTGCATAAATTTATCTGGCCGCCGGAAATGCGCGGCGTGTAACTCGGCGCGTTCGTTGGCCAGTAAGCGAGTTAAAAGATTCTGGACGTATGGCAAAACGCCCCGCTTTTTTTATCGCCGTCGCCTTGGGCGGCGGCATCGCAATCGAACGTTGGTTGCATCTTCCGGCAAAAATGCTGGCGGGTAGTTTCACCATCGTTGTCCTCGCCGCGCTTTTGGCTTTTCGGCAACAAGAAAAGATCGGTCGCGCAGGCCTAACAACATGGTTGATTAGCGGGCTCTTACTGTTCGCTTGTTTGTTAGCCGGCGCCTGGCGAACGCATTTTTCGCAAACACCGCGGCCCAACGATGTCAGTTTTTTTACTGATGCTTCGGATGCCGTTTGGCTCGCCGGCACCGTCGATGATTTTCCCGAACGCCGCAATACGCGCTACCGTTTCGCGCTTCGCGTGGAAGGTGTTAAAGTAGATTCGGCTTGGAGAGCAACACAAGGACGCGTGTTGGTCTCCGGTGATAGCCTCGCCGGAATTCGTATCGGCGAAAAAATAGTGCTACGCGGTTATCTGCGCCTTCCGGACGAGAGCCGCAATCCCGGGGCATTTGATTATCGCGCCTATTTGCAGGCGCAGGATATCACCGCCACTTTCTACGCCGGAAAGCAAGCCCCACTGAAGCGCGAATTGCCGCGCGGCTGGTTGGAGTGGCGGCAGTTTGTCAGCCAAACCAAAAACTGGATTGAAACGCGGCTGGCGAGCTTCTCACATGATCAGCGTCTGGCGCTGCTCAAGGGTTTGCTGATCGGCGAACGCGATGAAATTTCAAAAGAAGTGAGTGAAGCGTTTGCGCGCACCGGGCTGGTTCATATTCTCGCCGTTTCCGGATCGAATGTCGGTTTCATCGCACTCATCATATTGACGGCGTTGAACGGGTTGCGCTTGTCGCGGCGTTGGCATCCGCCGTTTCTATTGGCAGGAATATTCTTTTACATGATTTTGACCGGCGCGCAACCGCCGGTGGTGCGTGCCACGATTATGGCGACAGTTCTTATCGTCGGCGAATGGTTGGAACGCGACGCCGATATTTACAACAGCCTCGGCGTGGCGGCAGTGATCATTTTGCTCTGGCAACCCCTGCAGCTTTTTCAACTCGGCTTTCAACTTTCATTTGCCGCAATGTTGGGAATTGCTTATCTTTATGAGCCGTTGGTTGTTCTGCTCAAAAAGAGGTTCCGGTTGGAGTGGCGGCCCGTTCAACTAATCATTATGCTGCTCGGCGTCTCGTTGGCAGCACAATTCGCCACCTTGCCGTTTTCCGTGCAAGCCTTTGGACGTTTACCGCTGGCCGCAATCTTGGGCAACTTAGTCGTGGTGCCAGTTTCTTTTGTAATTATTTTGGCTTCGACCCTGGCTTGCGTTTTTTCTCTCATTGAACCGGCGGCGCGATTTTTTGGGTATGTTGCCGACCTGACGACGAGCGGCATGATTGAATTTACCCGCCGGCTCGCGCAAATGCCGCTGGCGTATGTTGACAGTATTTATGTTTCACCACTGTTTCTATTATTTTATGTTTTTGTTATTATAATACTGGTGGAATGGCGGCGCGCGCCGGTGGTACGACGATTTGCGTTGATTGCCAGTTTGGTTGTGCTCAATATCGGGGTCTGGCAAAAGGCTTGGGCGGCGGGATCTCATTTGCGTGTCACATTTTTTGACGTTGGTCAGGGTGATGCCGCGCTAGTGGAATTCCCCGCCGGACGGATGCTCGTCGACGCCGGCCCGTTGCTGGAAAATTACGATGCCGGCGAACGGGTGTTGGTGCCGTTTCTGCGAACACACGGTATTCGACAATTGGAGGCGATTGTCATTACACACCCGCATGCCGATCATCTGGGCGGTTTATTATCGCTGTTGCAGGAAGTTAAAGTCAAAAAAATCTATGTTTGCGGGGTTGAGACAAATTCTCCGCTTGAACAGCGTTGTGAGAAAATTGCTGATAGTCTGCGGGTGGCAATAAGCACTTTGCGCGCCGGTGAACGTTTGCTTGATTACGCTCCCGCCCAAATTTGGGCCTTGCATCCGTTGCGTCAAGAAACCAGTTTTGAAAATATTAACGACGCTTCTATTGTTATCAAAGTCGTTTTTGGGCAACAGGCGTTTCTTTTTTCTGGCGATGCCGAATTTGAAAGCGAAAATCATATGCTGCAATTTGCCCCGATGTTGGATAGCGAGGTTCTTAAAGTCGGGCATCATGGCAGCAACACCTCCAGCCTGACGCCGTTTCTGTATGCCGTAAGCCCGCACTGGGCTGTAGTTTCGGCCGGACGCTGGAATAATTTTGGCCATCCTAATCCGGAGATACTCGCCCGTTATGATTCGCTCGGTATTCAACTTGCGCGCACCGATCAAAACGGCGCCGTGGTTTTTGAAACCGATGGTAAAACGCTGCAAAGGATTCGCTGATTAAGACATAATCCATAAAACGTAATACGAAATTTACAGATTGATTTTTTACTCTTTACACTTTCTATGAAAATTCTCCTCTTCGACATTGATGGCACACTCATGCACTCCGGTGGTTCCGGCAAGCATGCCATGGAAATAACCTTTCAAGAAATTTGGGGCGTTCCGCAGAGCCTGGAAAATGTTTTGTTATCCGGGCAAACCGATCCGAAAATTCTTTTGGATGCATTTCAACTGCACGGAATTACCTGGCATGACGAGAAGATTGCGGAATTTCAACAACGGTATTTGCTGCATTTGGCGGCAGATATGCAGCGGCCGCGACCGACGCGCCGGCTCTTGCCTGGATTTCCACATTTGCTTGAAGAATTAAAAAAGAGGCCAGAAATTCACCTTGGCCTTTTGACCGGTAACTGGATTCACGGCGCCGAGATCAAGCTGGCATATTATGATTTATGGAAATATTTTGAATTTGGCGCTTTTGCGGATGATGAAACGGATCGCAATAAACTCGTACCGCATGCGCTGCGGCGTGCCGAGGAGCGATTTGGCGTTCGCCCGTCGCGTGACCGGGTGTATGTGATCGGCGATACGCCGCGCGACATTCAGTGCGCGCGGCCGCACGGCGCGGTTGCCGTCGCGGTCGCTACCGGCGAGTATTCTGTTGCGGAGTTAAGTGTAGAGAAGCCGGATTTTTTATTTGCCGATTTGAGTGATATTAACAAAGTGCTAAGCATTTTTTAACGAGTGCTGGCGGATGCAAGCATTATGGTTTGATTTTCAGGCTTTTAGGGATGATGCTGGTGGTCACAGTTTGCAATTTTTATCAACCCAATTCAGTTAATGCGCGATTCATGACGGCGCAACAAATAGCTCAAAGTAAAATGAATCCATCTGCCGATTTCGTGGCTAAAAAACTTAATGAGGGTTATCAACCCAATCGCCTCATCAACGAAAAAAGCCCCTATTTATTGCAACATGCTTTCAACCCGGTTGACTGGTATCCATGGGGCGAAGAGGCGTTTGAGAAAGCGCGGCGCGAGGACAAGCCGATCTTCCTCTCCATCGGCTACTCGACCTGTCACTGGTGCCACGTCATGGAGCGCGAGTCATTCGAAAACCCGGATATTGCGAAAATCATGAACCAGCATTTTGTCTGCATCAAAGTGGATCGGGAGGAACGGCCGGATGTGGACAAAGTTTATATGGCCGCGGTGCAAGCCATGACGGGCAGCGGCGGCTGGCCGATGTCGGTCTGGCTCACGCCGAATTTGCAGCCATTTTTTGCCGGAACGTATTTCCCGCCGGACTCGCGTTATGGGCGTCCCGGTTTTCCGGATTTGCTCAAACGTTTGCATGCGGCGTGGATGGGGCAACGCGAGCAGGTTTTAAAATCCGGCGAAGACATTATCAACGCCTTGAAAGAGCATGCGGCAGTTTCCGCCAATACGGATTCAACGATTTTGTTCTCGCCGATTTTGCGTACAGCGTATTCACAATTTTATAGCAGCTACGACGAGCGCCTCCTCTTGCTAATTGCTTAGTGCTTGTGATCCGCACCGTGCGGCTCTTCTTTGAAGTCACCCGTGTAAGGCGTGCCGTCAATCTCACCGCTGATCGTGCCGGCAAACTCCTTCACGATGCCGATGGTGTCGTGCGTCCCAACGAAGCGCGACGACGTTCCCTCGGCCTCGCCTTCCAAAGGCTTGGCGACAAGTTCCAACTCGGTCATGGGATCGTTGATCACCAGGTGAATTGACTTCGCTTTGATCGGTGAGGGAGACTTTTCGTCGCTACCGACGATGTAAACGGAGGCTTCCTTCTTGTCGTGATCCACCGTGAACTCGACGTGGTAAGTTCCACCGCC
>CAYUVM010000326.1:0-5615 GCA_964447935.1 uncultured Cytophagia bacterium
TATTGAACTTAAAAAATAAATTTGCTCAAAATGTGAGCGCTGCCAGGCGCTCGCGAGATTGCTGAATCGTTTCCCGTTACGATTTTGGCGGCGAGGCGTTCCAATTACGTAAAATGTAATTCACCGCTCATAAACCCCACACCACTTGCCATAAAATCACCTCCAGCCCATTCTATAGTTTCTGCTCACGGGTGCGACGACAGTGGTTCTCTTGCCGCGGCTGTTTGTTTCTAACGTCGCGCGGCTAATTTTTGAAATTCCTCCACGCTGCCGATCCGCACCGCACAACCATGCGGGCAGTTGTTGACGCAGGCCGGGCCGTGATTGCTTTTATAACACAAATCACATTTGCTCGCCAACAATTGCGGTTTGCCGCGCAACAATTCCGGAATCATATTCTCACCCCACACGTCGCCGGTTTCATGCATCACGATGGCATCATAAGGACAATTGTTGGCGCAGGCCTGACAACCAATGCAGAGATTGTCAACGATTTCCACCACTTCACCTACACTGGCGCGGCGAATCGCGCCGGTCGGGCAACCGACCAAACAAACCGGATCGTGACAATGATAACAAGACTTGGCAATGAGCAAATTTTCATAGCGATCCCCTTCGCGCACAAAACGCGGCCGGCCGCCGTGCGTATCCGCGCAGCCGCGCACGCAGTCATCGCAGCGCGTGCAAGTATTCAAGTCTATCACCAAAATGCTATTGCCCTGCACCAATCCTTTTTCCAGCGCCGTCTGGATAAACTGCGAGCGGCCGATATTCTTTTTATTCCCGCCGATTTGTTTCAAGCGCGCTACCGCGGTCTCCCAAAGTTGCTTGCCGGCCGTCGAATATTTTTGCGTCAGCGCCAGAAAATCTTCGCGCGAAATTTTCACCAGGTCGGTGAACTCCACCGCGGTGGCCGTGCAATTCCAGCCCGGCAGGCCTTCGACCAACAACTCGGCTTCGCCCAGCGTCATGCCTTTGGCAAGGTAGGAAACCACCAAATCACCGGCGCCCATTTTTTGCGAAAGCTTGACAAAGCCGGAACGCACCAGGTAGATGGCTTCGACCGGTTCGTTTTCTTTCGCGATGATTTCGTTCGGATCAAATGAAACCAACTCGACCTTTTGCGACAAGGCTTCGAGAAAAGCTTCTTCGCAAGCTTGCAATAACGGTGTGGTGCGGAGTTGCGCCAACAGCGCGCGCTCGCGATAAACCTTGTCGAGCCGTTGCTTCAGCGCCGAGGATTTACGCTTCATGCGCCGCAGCGCCGGCACGCGAATTTGTACCAACACACAATCCGCCGCGGCGCGTGCCGTCACCGATTGCGGCCAGCCACTCATCGCGCCGATCTCGCCGAAAATCTCGCCGGGGCCGAGATCCAGCGCGCCGCCGGCCGGCAGATTAAAATCCATCGCCGAAAGAAAAACAATTTGCTCGCCGTTTTTATTTTGCTTCTCCAATTGCGTTTGCAAAACCGTCTTGCTCCCGCGCTCACCCGCTGTGGGCCGGCGCGGAAAATTTTTATGCAAATACACTTCCACCAGGCCCTGCACAATAAAAAACGCCATGTCGACATAAGTGCCTTCTTCAAAAAAAACGGCGTTCTTCTTCCATTTTGCCACCGAGATATCCGCGCTGATCTCCTCCAGGAACTCATCGCTATAATCGCGAAAAAGTTCAAATCGCCGCAAGTCCCCCGGCGACAGTTTTTCAGAAATTCCTAAAATTCCGGCGGTCGCACCATAAGACGTCCACCGGTCTTTATACAATTCGAGCCGTTTGATGAACGTCGGGCGAATGTTGGCGTTTTTGTAGTTATTGGTCATTGGGTTTTAAAACAGTTTGCAGTAACGCCTTCAGGCGTTATCGTTCTTGAATTCAAAGCGTCAATGCCTGAAGGCTACGCCCGCGGGGCATCACGACGAACACTAATTTCATTGGCCCGTTTTCTGATACAACACCTCCAGCCTCTTTTTCACAATCATCAGAATATCCCGTACCGATGCCGTATCGCTGACACTCGGAAACGGCGGCAGATCCATTGTCACAGCGGGCGCAACGTCTTCAGCCGGAAGCGTCACTGCCGTCGGCACGGGTGGCGGCATCGACGGAACTTTGACGTTCATCGCTTTAGGGGGATTGCCCGCCGGTGTTTCGGCGCGCATAGTTTTCGGCACAACGGGCGTGCCCGCAGATTTTGCCGGAAGCTCCGAGGATGCAACTGGCTTCACGGCCGGTTCTACGGCTCGTGCTGCCGTGACCACCGGCGCGACTTTCACCATCTGCGCTACCGGCCCTTTCGCGGCCATCGCTTTTTCAAACGGTGCTTTCACCAAATCATCGCCCGCCGGCGGGCGCTTCCAATGTTTTGCAACTTTTTTGATCCCCGAAATATAATTGAAACTCGCCCCATCCGGATGCCCGGCGGCGAGCAATTTTTGATCGGTAATATAATGACAACGCACGCAGGCGTTGCCGCGCGTATCCACTTTCTTCAATTCGACCAAGCCCAGTTTCAACGCCTTCTCGTAGCCGCCCGGTTTTTCCGAGTGCGGATCTTTATAACCGCTGCCGGCGCCGTGACAGCTTTCACAACTCACGCCTTCTTCCACTTCCCGCGATTCTTTGCCGGAGACCACTGTGCCGTGGCAAGAGGCGCAGAGTTGATTGCCTTTCAACATATTGCCCGCCCCGACGCCGGCGAGCTGCGCGATTTTTTCATACGCCGTCGGATCATCATAAAACGCATCCACCGTGGCGCGATGCGCGTCGTCCTTCCACCAGTTGTTCTCATTCGTGTGGCAATTGCTCTGCCCGAGCCCGCAACTGCCCGTGCCGAGGGTTTTGTATTGGGCGAAACACGGGGAAAGAATTGTACCCAATGTTGTAACCAACACAAAAATGTTTTTTTGTATAAACTGTTTTTTGTACATACCTTTAAATTCAAATACCCAACAGAGAAAAAGAGAATTAAAGCTTTTGCACGCGGACAACACGGATGGCGCGGATGGTCACCGATGAAAAATCCGTGACAATCCGTTTAATCCGCGTCTTCCGCGTTCAAAGCTTTTGCTTTAATCCGTGTGCCGCTTTTCATCTGTGTGAAAAAATTCACTACTTTTTATTCAATTCCAACAACGCTTCGCTCCGCATCGTCTCCATCCCCGTCGTCGCTTTATCCTCCGACACCGTCCAGATTTTTCCGTCGCGCAAATAAAGCCGCTGTTGTTCCGCGAGTGTAAATGGCCGTGAGCCTAAACGCCCGAAGACGCTCACTTGATTGCCGCTCTCATCCACCGCGCGGTCGCGATCGAGACCTTTGGAAATCGCCAGCGCCTCGCCGTGGGTTTTGTGCGTCGCGATCAGCTTTGGCAGCGGACGCGGGCTGAAACCGAGATAGGTCGGCATCTCCGGCGACGTGAGCTGAATCACGCGCAAGCCGTTCTTGCCATCCGCGACATACGCAAAGATGCTTGCATTCGTCGCCGCCACTTTCACGTCGCGCGCATCGTTGATTAGCCCTTTCGCCGTAAAAACTTGATCGACTCTCATCGCCTCGGGATTCTCCACGTCGATGATCGCCAGGCCCTGCGGCCCGGCGGCGACATACGCATACGTTCGCGCCACATAAAGATTTCGCGCTTGTTTCAACGGCGCAAAACTTTTGGCCACGAATTTCAGTTTTTCCGGAAATGTGATATCGATCACTTTCACGCCATCCATATCACAAACAAACGCGTAACGGAATTGAATCGCCACGGCGTTCGGCATTTTAAGCTACGGCGCGCCGACATTGCCGACAATTTTTGGTTTCAACGGATCGGCGAGACTCACAATCACCAGACCGGCATCGCAACAAATGTAAGCATAATTTCCCGCGATGGTCAAATTCGTTGCTCCGTTCAAAACGCCTTTCGGATTGAACGTGAGCGCGCGCTTCAAAAAGTTGTTGCGCGGATTATTGTCTACCAGCGTCATCACCTCGACGAGAATCAGCCCTTCATATTTGTCCGTGATGTAAGCGTAACTGTAAAGCGGATGAATCGGCCATTGTTCCTGATTCTCCGGGCGATGCACGCGCTTCGTGTCGATCGGCATGTTCGTCGGCAGCGCCACCGCGGTCGCGAATTTCGTTTTCACTTGCGTGTCCTGTCCCCACGGCGAAACCGGCGCCGAAATCACTCGCTCCGAAAAACCTTTGTTATCGACATTCGCCACGTCGTAAACGCGAAAGCCATCCTCGCCGTTTGCCGTGTAAAGATATTCCCCGCGCAATTGCAGGCTTTGAATATTCGTGCCGCCGTGATGATACGCCGTTTCCAATTTTCTACCGAGCGCCACGTGCTTTTTGTAATAATCCGGATACGCCAGTCGATGCAAATAACTGCCGATCACAGCCTGCGGCTCGTCCTGCTCTGTCACCTGCACAGCCTCAAAACCTTCCTTGCCGTTGCCGACGTACGCAAACTTTCCGATGAAGTTGACGAAGTTTGTGCCGTGCAACAGCACCTGCGCCATCCACGCGTTGTTGTCGTTCTTCTCCGAGAGATGGCAATCGCTGCATGTCTTCGTTTCGGTTTTGCGCACCGTATGTGGCGCGTGCGGATTGAACGCCTGACTGCTGTAACCCGGCGAAGAGATCGGCGGCTGCTGATTGTAAATTTGCTCGCGATTCGCATTGCGCGAGCTGAGCAGCAGTGCGCTCGACGAACGCGCCGGCGCGACTTTGTTGCCCTTCGTCGTTGCGTTGACGCATAACATGAAACCGTCGTCGCGAATCACCTGTGGATTGTACGTCGTCCAATTCCGCGACGTCTCCCCTTCGAAATGATTCATGTCTTTTTTCCAATTTGCCTGCTGGGGCAAATGGCAGCCGAAACAATTCGTCACCCACGACGAGTGGCAGGTGTAGCATTCCATCTTATCACTCGAATGCGCGATCAGCGATTTATTCATCGGCGCCGCCCACTCGCCGCCGCCTTTGGCCACCAATTTCGCCGCGCGCGCTTTTGGATTGAAGCGTTTGGAATTGGGATCGACCGCGTCGGCAATTTGCGGCACCTCCCATTGCAGCGTGTCATTGACCATCGAGCGTTGGAAAATGCGGCTGCCTTTTTTCGTAAATTGTTTTTCGCCGAACGGCGTGAAGCGTTCCAGCAAATTCGTGCCACCGCTCGGCGCCGCGAGTCCCGAAGTGCGCAATGTCGCGCGGTCGGTGACACTGCCGTGACAATCGGCGCATTGAATTTCCATCGCATTGTGAAACTCGCCGTACAACTTGCCGTTGCCGTGATTGTCCTGCTCGAAATGGCAATCGATGCAGTGCATGCCTTTCTCCGCGTGAATGTCTTTCAAGTGCACAGCCTTCTGCGCGTCGCGGCATTCCTCGCCTTCGATCTCGTTATCCGCATCTTCAAGCGGCACGACGCCGTGAAATTTATGTTGCGACTCCGGCGGAATAATTTGGCCGTCCTTATCCAGCAAATTGCCTTTGCGATCTTTTTTAAACACCGCGCGAAAAACCCAGCCGTGGCCGTGATAATCCGCAAACTGCGTGCGCTTGAGTTTGGGATTGAGCTTCGTTACCGTGCGCAGAAAATTCGGATCGCTCCAATTTC
>CAYUVM010000327.1:0-5606 GCA_964447935.1 uncultured Cytophagia bacterium
AAAGTCAAGATTTTTGTCTTTTTAATTTATTGATCTTTTACAACAATCGGTTCCCATTTGCCACCAAACTGAACTCGCAACTCAAAAAATTCGCGGCGCGGCGGCAGTAGAGCATGCGCGAGAGGAAAATTTCAAAATACTCAGCGACCGGAGAAATTTTGGTGTCGAGCGTCAAATCCAGCGCAATGACGCGCTTTTCGCGGTCAACATTCAGTTTGCTGCTTTCCACGGCATAATTGACACGGTCATGAATGTCAAATTTGATCATCGCGGGATTGCGCACGCGCGAGCGATGCACGTCGGATTTATCGGCAATAATCAAACCTGCGGAAATATTGCTCACCGGCTCACAACTCACTTCATCATGGCTGCCAATGGCGGCGACGATTTGCGTAATTTCATCCACTTCCATGTTCATGCCAAGCAACAAGGTGTGCGCCAGCACCGCGCCGGTAAAAGAGTGATTGACGCGATTAAAAACATTGCCGATGTCATGTAAATATCCGGCAATCGCGGTCAACTCGGCTTCGCGCTCTGCAAGGCCGAGATCAAGCAAAATGCCACGGGCATTTTTCGCCACCAACCCGCAGTGCCGGCGGCCATGTTCGGTATAACCGACGACTTCCAAATATTGATCCGCCCGTGCGATATAAGCGTCGACAAGGGTATTTTTTTTAACGTCTTCGAGGGTGATCATGAAGCCTTTCTCCTTAAAACTTTCCAAGTTGTGAACTCACCGCTGGATCTATCCTCAATTAAAATCTTTTTGCAAAAATGGATTGCTCCTCCGCTCAATTCCAATCGTCGTCTCGTCCCCATGCCCCGGCAAAACGCGGGTGTGATCGGGAAGCGTCATTAACTTTTGATGAATCGAACGCAGCAAAGTTTCATGCGAGCCGGAAGGCAAGTCCGTGCGACCAACCGAGCCTTGAAAGAGCACATCGCCATCAACGGCGGTGTCATCACCGTAAAGCACGATGCTTCCCGGCGAATGGCCCGGCGCGTGCAAAATTTTCATTTTTACTTCGCCAAAACTCACTTCATCGCCCTCGGTAAGAAAGCCGTCCACACGCGGCGGCGCCGGCGGCGGAAAGCCGAACATCTGCGCTTGATAGGGCAATCTTTCCAGCAGCGGCAGGTCATCGCGGTGCATAAATAACGGCAGTTGCAACTTTTCTTGCACCTCTTTCGCATGCCAGACATGATCGATGTGTGCGTGCGTCAGCACAATCCGTTCGGGTTTGACTTTTAAATCAGCAACCGTTTGCAAAATACGCTCGGCTTCATCACCCGGGTCAATCAGAACACTGGCGAGAGTTTTACTGCACCAGAGAATGTAGGCGTTCATAGCAAACGGGCCGACGGTGAGGGTTTTATATTTGAGGGGCATACACTTTTACATGCTCGATTTGTATAGCCATTGTGAGCGCATCGCAGCGAAGTGATTTATAAAAATTAACAGATCGCTTCGTCCCACTCAAAAGCGCGAGGCTTGCGATGACATCATTTCATTTGTTGTTGCATCAACAACTCTTGCCGCGCTTTCAGCTTTTCCACCTTTTCATATTCGATGAAATAATCGCCTAACCGCTCGTCTTCTTTGCGGCCGCCGTGAAAATCCGAGCCGCCGGTTTCGAGCAAATTGTAGGTCTTTGCCAAACGCCGATACAACTCGCGTTGCGCAAGCGAGTGTTTCGGATGCACAATTTCAATGCCGTCAACGCCAGCTTTGATGACATCAAGGATGACACTCTCCGTTAAATTTTGTCCCGGATGCGCCAGACAGGCGAGGCCTCCCGCTTCATGAATAATAGCCACGGCCTCGGCCGCAGAAATACGAACTTTGGGAACGAATGCCGGTTTGCCGTCGGCAATAAACCGATTAAAGGCTTCATAATATGAGGCGACATGCCCGGCTTCTACCAACGCATCGGCAACGTGCGGCCGGCCAATGCTGCCGGCGCCGGCCTTGCGCAATACCGTTTCCAACGGCACCGCATAGCCTTGTGCCTCCAGCTTTTCCAAAATGTGATGGACGCGGCGCACCCGTTCCCCTTGAAAAAAATGCAGAAATTCCAAAAGCCGCGGGTGATGAAAATCGAGCAGATAGCCGAGAATATGAATATCAAAACCATTGTGCGAAACGCTCAATTCGGCGCCGGCAAGCACTTCCACGCCGAGTTGCGCGCCGATGGTCATCGCAACTTCCAGCGCCCCGATCTCATCATGATCGGTGATTGCAATCGTGCGTAGTCCGGCGCTGGCAGCCAGTTGCACCACTTTCTCCGGCGGCAACAGGCCGTCAGAGTGGTTGGTGTGAATGTGCAGATCGACCTTGCCTTTGGCTGTCATGCGGGGTTTTGCTTTCTTATTAACAATGAACGTTCGTAATAGCTCCTTCAGGAGCATGCGTTATCTTTATAAAAATTGTTTAAAAAATAACAAACCTACGCCTGAAAGCGCGACTACGAACGAATTACACTTTGGGTAGCGTCACGCCTTGCTGCGCTTGGTATTTGCCTTTTTTGTCGGCATACGAAACCAGGCATTGCTCGTCACTCTCGAAAAACAAAATCTGTGCAATGCCTTCGTTAGCGTAAATTTTCGCCGGCAACGGCGTGGTGTTGGAAACCTCCAGCGTGACGTGCCCTTCCCAGCCGGGTTCAAGCGGCGTGACATTGGTGATTATGCCGCAACGCGCATAGGTGGATTTGCCCACGCAAATCGTCATCGCATTGCGCGGAATGCGAAAATATTCGAGGGTGCGTCCGAGCGCAAAACTGTTCGGCGGAATAATGCAAACCTCGCCTTTGAAATCAACGAAGGATTTGGGATCGAAATTTTTCGGATCAACCACCGCGCCGAACACGTTCGTAAAAATTTTAAATTCATCGGCGATCCGAACATCATACCCATAAGACGACAGGCCAAACGATATAACGCCCTGGCGAACCTGCTTTTCCTCGAACGGCGAAATCATGCCGTGTTCGAGCGCCATTTTTTTAATCCAACGATCGGCTTTGATGCTCATGATGACTCCATTTCTGATTGCGGGTTTCTGGTCGCTGGTTGCTTGCCATTCGGACACCAGCGACCCAAAAGCCGCCTCTAATTCGCCGCGGCCTCGCCAATTGCGGCTTTCATTTCTTTCGGCAAAGCAACCTTCGATACCCAAATGCTAATTTCATAAAGGACCAACAAAGGCACAACCAGCAGCATCATGGTAAAAGCATCGGTCGAGGGGGTCAACACGGCGGCGGCGACAAAAATAGCGACGATGCTATAGCGCCGTTTCTGGCGCATGAATTCGGGAGTGAGAAAACCGATCTTCGTGAGAAAAAAAGCGATGACCGGCATTTCAAACACGAGGCCGAAGACAATCAACAAAATCGTGACGAACCCAAAATATTCATCGATGGACACCATCGGGGTCAACACGTCCGATTGAAAAGTCAGCAAGAAACCCAAGCCATATTTCAACACGACATAGTAGCAGAACAACGCGCCGGCCATAAAACAAAACGTCGTGAAAAACACCACCCAAACGGCGATCCGGCGCTCGCGCATCAACAAGCCCGGAGCGATAAACTGC
This sequence comes from uncultured Cytophagia bacterium, assembly GCA_964447935.1. Taxonomy (GTDB): domain Bacteria; phylum Zhuqueibacterota; class Zhuqueibacteria; order Zhuqueibacterales; family Zhuqueibacteraceae; genus Zhuqueibacter. The sequence continues at coordinate 3,593 of CAYUVM010000327.1, forward strand.
CAAACTTGAAAAACGATCGCCGGAATCGAGAAAAGAATCCCGACCGTGAGCGCCAGCTTCACATAGATCATGAAACCGCCGGTCGGGTTGGTGAAAATCAAACGCACGCTTTCCAACGTGGCCGGATCCTGCACTTGCGCTTTCGCGAGCACGACAGCATGCCGGTACGGCATGACGAGAAAATCAAAAATGCGCTCGATAAAAAACCAGCTCAACCCGGTGAAGAAGGTCACGAATAAAAGCACCTTGATGAGCCGGGAGCGCAATTCTTCGAGATGATCGAGAAACGGCATTTCTTTTTCTGCGGAACTGGCCGCAGTTTTGGTTTGCTCGGTAGCCATCAGCGCTTCTCTTCGAGTCCTTTCAGTTCTTCGAGAAATTCCTCTTTCGCCTGAAACTTGCGATAAACCGAGGCGAAACGCACGTAAGCGACTTCGTCGATTTCCCGCAAATGCGCCATGATTTGCTGGCCAACCTGGCGCGAGCTGACTTCTTCGCGGTTGTTATCGCGCAGACTGCTTTCCACTTTGTCGACAAGGCGATTGATTGCATCCATCGACACCGGGCGCTTGCTGCACGCCATCTGCACGCCGCGCAATATTTTCTCGCGATCAAAAGTCTCGCGCCGACCGTCACTTTTGACCACCATCAACGGTGTTTCTTCAACATATTCTTTGGTGGTAAAGCGCCGTTCACAAGCCAAACACTCCCGCCGGCGCCGCACGACCCGGCCTTCACTGCTCGAACGCGAATCGATCACTTTGCTGTCCGCAAATTCGCAATATGGACAACGCATAGATTAGAGACGGATAAAGGGTGAAAAAGCAAAAATTGATTTATAGCAAATCGGCATACAGCGGAAACCGCCGGCTGAGATCGAGCACTTGGGCGCGCACGCGTTCGAGCGTCGATTCGTTGTTAAGGTCCGAAAGAATTTTGTCCATCAAAAAGGCGACTTCGCGCATTTCATTTTCTTTCATGCCGCGGGTGGTCAGCGCCGGCGTGCCAATGCGAACGCCGCTGGTCACCGTTGGCGGCTGTGGGTCATTCGGCACCATATTTTTATTCACTGTCATACCCGCGGCCTCCAATGCGGCTTCGGCGTCTTTGCCGGTAACTTTACGATTGCGCAAATCAAGTAACATAAGATGATTGTCGGTGCCGCCGGAAACAATGTCATAACCCAAATCCATCAATTTTTGCGCCAGCGCCTGCGCGTTGCGAATCACTTGTTGAGAATACTCGGTAAATTCGGGTTGCAACGCTTCGCGAAAGGCTACGGCTTTGGCCGCAATCACGTGCATCAACGGGCCGCCTTGAAACCCGGGAAAAACGTTGGAGTCAACGATTTCCGACCATTTCTTGGCGCGGCCTTTTGGCGTGGCAATGCCAATATCGTTCTCCGCATCCTTGCCAATGAGAATCATGCCGCCGCGCGGCCCGCGCAATGTTTTGTGGGTGGTCGTGGTGACGATATGGCAATGGGGCATCGGGCTAGCGAGCAACTTCGCGGCGATCAAGCCCGCGGGATGGGCAATGTCGGCGAAAATTTTGGCGCCCACTTCATCGCCAATTTCGCGAAAGGCTTTATAATCCAATTGCCGCGAATAGGCGCTGGCCCCGACAATAATCATTTTCGGTTTTTCGCGCCGCGCCACTTCGCGAACGTTATCCATCTCGATGCGGCCAGTGGCGGGATTAACGCCGTACGAGACAATACGAAACAAGCGCCCGGAAAAATTCACCGGACTGCCGTGCGTTAAATGGCCGCCATGCGCGAGATTCATGCCAAGCACCGTGTCGCCCGGTTTGAGGAACGCAAAGTAGGCCGCGATATTGGCCTGGCTGCCGGAGTGCGGTTGCACATTCGCATACTCCGCATCAAACAACTGGCACGCACGCGTGCGCGCCAAATCTTCAACTTGATCAACGTACTCACAGCCGCCGTAGTAACGCTTCCCGGGATAACCTTCGGCGTATTTATTCGTCATCGGTTGTCCCATCGCTTCGAGCA
>CAYUVM010000328.1:0-5598 GCA_964447935.1 uncultured Cytophagia bacterium
GCGTGGCGCTGAAGTTTGTGCCGGCAGGTGAAGAATTGCCACATTTACGAAATTAGAAATTTTAAGGAGAAATCAGATGAATATGTTGGTCATTCTTGCAGCGTTAATGCTGTCTGCCTGTCAGAGTTCTGAATCGCGTGAGCCCGCGTTCACGGCGGCCATGGCGAGTCCGGCGGACCCTAAAAATCTCGCTGCCGCAACTTTTGCCGGCGGCTGTTTCTGGTGCATGGAGCCGCCTTTTGAGAAACTCACCGGTGTGGTTTCAGTAACCTCGGGTTATACCGGCGGACATAAGCTTGATCCAACTTACGAAGAAGTCTCTGCCGGCGAGACGGGACATGCAGAAGCGGTGAAAATTGTTTATGATTCGACGCAGGTCAGTTACGAGCAATTATTATACGTGTTCTGGCGCAACATCGATCCGCTTATGGCGAATCGGCAATTCTGTGACGGCGGCACGCAATATCGTTCGGCAATTTTTTTTCATCACGAAACGCAAAAACGGTTGGCCGAAGAATCAAAGTTGCGACTCGAACAAACGCAAAAATTTGACCGGCCCATCGTGACGGAAATTGTGGCGGCCACGAAGTTTTATTCCGCCGAAGAGTATCATCAAGATTTTTACAAAAAAAACTCGTTGCACTATAAAACCTATCGCGCCGGTTGCGGACGGGATCGGCGACTCAAGGAACTTTGGGGCGAGGAGCATTGAGTGAGGATTTAAAATTTTCGTGCTTCACCGATACAAGCGGCTCATGAATTTAATTTGTGGGCCGCTTTTTTATCCACGGGAATAAATCGGGAGAGCTTGCGGCGCATTTTTAAAATGTAAGTTTGCCGCGTGAAGTGTGACAAGTCTTTGTAGCCATAAAATCAACTCTAAAAACTTGTCCATAAATTTTGCCAATAAAGGAAAGAAAATGAAAGCGGCTGCAGTAACCCCGGGGAAACCCAACGCCATATTTAAAATTACGTTTTATTTTTGACCTTCACCACCACAAAGGTCACGTCGTCATTTTGCGGCTCGCCGGCGGCCCAGGCGTCGGCGGTTTGCACGAAATGCTGAATGATTTCGTTCGCCGGTCGCGGCGCGACGGCGGCCAACATTTTTCTGGCCTGCTCATAACCCAAAATTTCGCCGCGCGGATCGAAGCGCTCAGCAAAGCCGTCGCTCATCAACAAGATCACGTCGCCCGGCGCGAGCGCCAATTCGCGTTGTTCATAACGAAAATCCGGCACGCATCCCAGCGGCATGCCTTTGAGATCGAATTCTTCCACCCGTTGCGTTGCAGCGCGATGAATCAAAACCGGCGGCATGCCGGCGCCGCAAATCTTAAGGTGCGAGCCGTTGAGGCGCACGAGCAACAACGTCATGTACAGTTGGCGCAGATTCATTCGTTTGAGTGCTCGATTCGATTGCTGAAAAATTCCGGCGAGATCAGGCTCATGGCCGAGCGTCGTGAACAGGCTCTTCATTGCGGTGACCATCGTTCCGGCTTTAAGCCCGTGCCCGGTAGCATCGCCGAGCGCCACCGTCAAAGCGCCGTCGGCGCCGAGATGAAAATCGTAATAATCGCCGCCGACTTCGGAGGCGGGTTTCATGTAGGCCGCCAATTCCAGATCAGGCCGTTGCGGAATTTCTTGCGGCAGCATGGAAAGCTGGAGCAGGCGCGCATCATCAAGCTCCCGGGCACGGCGTTGATATTCGGCGCGCTGTTTTTGCTTGTTCATGTTGTAACGCTGAATGCCGAGCAGACCCGCGCCCGCGAGGAGCGCATAAAAAACATATGCCCACCAGGTTCGATACCACGGCGGCAAAATTTTAAAGGCATACTCCGCTTCCCGGCTTTCCTGCTGAAAAACGTTTTTGGCGCGCACGCGAAAGCGATATTCGCCCTCAGGAAGATTGGTGTAATCTTTTTCAGTGGCCTTGCTCCATGCCGACCAACCTCGATCAAAACCCTCCAAAAAAAATTGGAATTGATTGGCGGATTCGTCGTCGAAACTGGGCGCAGCATATTCAAAACGTAGGATGTTGTAGGCGTAGGAAAGCTGAGGGCGCAGAGCCTCGCGCAAAAATTCCGATTGCCCGCCGGCGAGAGGCGATTTTCCAATTGGCGTGGCGCCCGCGAAGATAACCGAATCCGCATTAACCGTAACCCGGCGAATGAGAGCCGCATAATCCGTTATCTTGCGCTTGGAAATGCTCGCGTCGCAGCGCGCGAGACCCTCCGGACCACCAAGCCAAACAATGCCATTTTTTTCCGGATAGATGGTCCAGACCGCCGCCCTGGCAAGCTGGAGAAAAGAGCCTCGCTCCGGCAAATACGATCCGTCCGGTTGCCGCAACACGCGATTGATTTCGGCGGCTTCTTCGGAGCCTACCCAAATATTGCCCTCATGATCCTCGGCTACAACCTCAACATCGCGCGTGCGATCGGCGAACATGCTGCCGTAAGTGGAATCCGGAAAAAACTGCCCGGTCTCGTGATTAAACCGAAAAATGCCTTCATCGCTGGTAAAAATCGTTCGTGCGCCAATGGCATACACTCCAACCCAGCCTCGCGGCAAACCATGCCGGAAATCAAAACGCTCGACGGGCGGATTTCCGGCGTTGGAAATTCCACTCCCGCGATGCACTCGCAAAACGCCTTGCGCTTCCGTCCCTAGCCAAAGCTTACCGTCGGCGCTCTCGACGATGCTCCAAATGGGTTCGTGTATGCCGTTGATTCGCCCTTCGTCGAGCCATTGGCCATTGCGCAAATACAAAGAGGCCAGGCCGTCTCGCAATCCAATGTAAACCCGATTGGAATCTTGTTTCGAGCGCTGAAGCGACATGGCAACAAATGAATCGTTGACGGATTCCTTAGCAAAAGTGGCATGATCACCCGCAATCTGATAAACCCCGTCGCTGGCCGCGGCGAGCAACATTTTGCCGACGGCGAGCAGCGCCCAACTTTGATGCGTTATGCCATTGACGGGTTGGAAAGTGGCTGCCGCGCCAGTAGCCGTTGCCGGCAAATAAAAAACGCCGAGGCCGGTCGCCACATACAACGCGCCGTGATGCCGAAGAATGGCCGCGACGAAATCTTTAATTCCGGCCGGTTCGCCGTACAGCGACAGCGGTGAAACGGTTTCAACGCGCGCAACGCCGTAGCCTTCCGCCAGCCAAATCGCGCCCTGCCGATCGGCAAAAATAAAATTCACGTCATTGTCTTGCAAGCCCGCGGCTTTATCCAAAAGCTGAAGAAGACGCCCATGCCGATCAATCAGCGCCACGCCGCCGCGCAACGTTGCCAACGCAAAAAGGTTATTCGGCAAAACCGCGCCGTGCGAGAGCAGATTCTCGCGCAAGAATTTCGCGGCGGCGGGAGCGGTTGGAAAAGGTTGAAAAGAAGTGCCGTCGTACAAAAACATTCCGTGCTCGCGTGTGCCGAGTAAAATTTGGTTCTCGGCATAAGGCAGCATGACATGAATGCGCGTCTCGGCAAACCGCGCCCCGTCGCGCGCCAGACGCAAAGAGTCGTTGGCCAGTTCGAGCAGCCCAACATTCCATTGCTGAATGTAAACGCGTTCGCGAACCACAAACAAACCGGCAAACGAGGTGGCCGGTTTCCAGGCTTGCATGTGATGCTCGTCCCAGCGCAAGAGAATTTTATCCGTGCGAAAGTAGACGCCCTGCGGCGTGGCATGAGTATACCACACTTCATTGAACTCGCGATTCTCCGGCCCAACGTGATCGAGCAAAGAGATAAAGTGCATGTTGCCCAGCGAATCCGGCAGGAGATAACCCAAATCACCAACGGCGCCGACATAAATTCGGCCATTCGCGGCGACCGCCAGCGAGCGCACGCCAGATTTATTCGGCGTGGAAATCAGCCGCCACGACACGCCATCATATTCGAGTACACCATTCCAATTGCCAAAATACATCACGCCGCGCTGATCTTGCGCAATGGCCCAGTAATTAAACGCCGCGCCGTAGGCTTTCGGGTTGTAGTTGCGAATGAGCGGCCGGCCGAAAGTTGGAGCGCTCGAGGCTGGAAAGTCCGAAGTTGCATGAGGCGAAGGTTGTTGGGCGTACGCGTTGGCGTACGTGCAAAGGCAAAAAAAGATCGTGAACGCGATCATAGCCTTTCCAATTTCAAGAAATGCACTTGGGCCGAGGCGTTGCCAACGATAATGGTAAGATAAAACATGATGAGGCATGAGAAATTTTACAAAATCATTCGGCGAGAAGCAAGGGGAATATTATGAAGCAGCAGAGCCGAATCGAGGCGGGCCGAGTTTGGAAATTTCGTAACCGTGCGGATAAGTACGATTGCGAATGTCGGTAAAGAAATGTGGCTGTTTACGCGGCGGAAAGAAGCGGACAATTTTGCCGCGCATTTTCAGCGCGACCCGCACCAGCGGCGGCAGGAACGGCAACGGGCGCGGAAATCCGAACGCGGCGAGCATGCGCTCGTCGAGCATCGCGTAAATGCCGTGCCGCACCATGGGCGCGAACAGGCGTGGAAACCATGAGGCGAACAGATCGCGTGTGGCCGAGCCGACATTTTTGTTGGAATCCGCGTAACGGAATTTGTCGCGCTCATAATTCAGATTGAATTGCTCAAACGCTTCGTAACTCGGCGGAATGTCTTTGAGTCCCATGCGCTTACCGATTTCCCGCCAAAAATAATACGCCGCCAACTTTTCTTGCTCACACAGCTTGCGCCAGCCAAACTTATTAATCCAACGCACCGGCTCATAAACAAAAGTCGAGAGCACAAAGAGATAATCTTCATTGGAAATTTTGAAATGGCCGTGAATGAAATTCATGCGCTCCAAGGCTTCACGGCCGCGGCCGGATGCATAGCCCGATTTGCACATCTCCGCCACGATGAGCGAGGTGTCGTCGTAACGCTGTTGCGTGCGGCGGCGAAACTCGCCAGTGCGGTCGAGCAGCGCCGAAATGCTCGGCACACAATAGGTGCGATACAACGCCATCTCCAGCGCGCGCACGGTGTCCCACGGAAATTCATAGCCGGTCGAAAGATGCTGGATTTTGACGTGATCCCGTTCCGGGTCGAGTTGTTGGATTTCGCGAAGTCGAGCAAAGCGTGGCCTTGACATTTCCGTAAGCATTTAAAAATTTCGCTGATTTGTTTTTGAACTTCCGTATAAATATGCTGGAAGTGCGAAATCGAATTTTAAAATTTAATGCATTAAAACAAAGAACGCAAGGCATTTTAAACCATCGGAAGGGCAAGCCAGCGGCGGGGTTAAAAATAGTCAGGCCTGCGATCGTGCTCCAGAAGTCTCTGAACCACAACCGCAGGCCCGGTTGTAAAATCTTCGCCTGTTACTGCTGCGCTGAACTGCGAAACTTTTTACAAATTCTCCCTCCGGATGCCGCCACTCAAGTCGGGTTGACCCAAGAACCGGCAACGCGGGTTCCGTCAAGAAAGTCTAATTCGTAGCAAAGAAGTAACCAGTCACGGTTAGCGCGAATTTCCTTTCTCGTCGCTCACTAACAAAGTCTTCAGCTCGGTGAGTGCTTCGTGATTGTTGCTCGCCTGGGCTGCAGCTTTGTTTTCCAACATAATGCGGTCGTAA
>CAYUVM010000329.1:0-5585 GCA_964447935.1 uncultured Cytophagia bacterium
ACGGGCTTTTTGCGCCACCACTAAATTTCCATCAATCGGAAGCGTGTGCTCCAACGCCAGTTTCACGGCGCGTTCGGTGATTTCATTAAAGCGGACGCGTAAAATATTGGCATTGTGGGGCTGGATCACTTCCGCGAGATGCGCGGCAATCGCCTCGCCTTCCCGGTCGGGATCGGTGGCGATATAAACGGTGTCGACATTCGCCGCAGTTTTACGTAAATCCGTAAGCACTTTCCCCTTGCCGCGGATGGTGATATATTCCGGCTCGAAACCGTTCTCGACGCTCACGCCGAGCCGCTGCTTCGGCAAATCTTTAACGTGCCCGACGGAAGATTTGACGGTATAATCTTTTCCGAGAAATTTATTGATGGTTTTCGTTTTGGCAACGGATTCAACGATAACTAACGACTTCGACATATTTTATGCTACAACTCCTGCGATACGATGATAAAACTATGGCGTCAAGCGTAAAACGTTTTTGGTGCTGGCTGCAACACGCTACGTTTTATACTTACGTTTTATTTTTGAAGTTTCATACTTTATGAATTAGTGTACAACCGCATTAGTCTCCAACATGAACAGCGCCTCGTCGTTCATCCCATCGGCATGGCCCAAAGAAGAGGCCACCAACGCTTTGATCGCTTCGGCGGGCAGATGCGTCGATCCGATCATCATGGCCCGTTCGATCACTTGCTCGATCTTGGCGTCATCCAAAATGCCGAGATGCTTGAGTTGCAATAAATAACCGTGCCCTTCCGGCGAGATCACGAGGCGCTCGAGGTCGTGCAAAACGCGAAACGTTCCCGACAGCGTCGGCCCGGTGTGGCGCACCAATTCTTCATTTTCGTATTGATGCCGCTCGTACAACCAGGAAAACGCCGAACTGATTTCATTTTCGGTGTACCCGCGCTGCAATAGATCGCGCGAAATCATTTCCATATGCCCCGGCGCCGCCGGATCACCTTGCATTTCATTCATAATATAGACGAGAATCTCGACCACACGCTCATTCATGCCATCTTCTCCGGATGAACTCCATTTTTCAAGTCGCCTGCAATGTACGAAAAAAAATCATAAAAGCAAGGGATTTTACAATTTTTTAGTAATTGCGCAACGCTGCTGTGTGAAAAATCAAGCAGTTGTTATTGAAATTTCACTTCTCGCTTACGTGCAAAAACGATCAACGGAATGCCACAATGCATTCGCAACAATCCATTTTACTAAAACCGCATTTATCCAGCGCATATTTTTCGGGCCGGCAAGCTGATTAAGCAAACAACGCTCCCCAAAGAGTTTTTAAAAATCCACTTTATCCGTTAAATCTGCTTGCCCCCAAATTACGCCCGCTCAAAATACCGCGCCCGTTCCCAACTGGTCACGACTTCGTCAAATTTGCGTTGCTCGGTTTTAAAAAAATGCAAATAATGCGCGATCACCGCTTCGCCAAACACTTCACGCGCCCACACGCTGTGCTCTAATTCATGAATCGCCTCATTGAGCGAATGCGGCACCTGTGGCAGATCGCGCGCGGCATACACGTCGCCGGAGAACATCGCCGGCGGCTCGATTTGTTTTTCGATACCGTCCAATCCCGCTGCGAGCGCCGCGGCAAAAGCCAAATACGGATTAGCGTCGGCGCCGGGCGCGCGGCATTCGATGCGCAACGACGGGCCGTGCCCGACAATACGAAACCCCGCCGTACGGTTGTCGTAACTCCATGCAATCGCCGTCGGCGCAAACGAACCGGCGCGGTAACGCTTGTACGAACTCGGATACGGCGCATAAAACGGATAGATTTCGCGGAGGTGCGCCATCCAGCCGCCGAGAAACCAGCGAAACAACGGCGAAGCCTGCACGGGGCCAAACGCTGCGGCGCCGGGAAACAACGCTTTTTGATTATTTTTATCCCACAAACTCACATGCACATGCAAGCCGGAGCCGGCATAGCGTTCGTCCCACTTTGCCATAAACGTCACCGCGCCATTTTGCTGCAGCGCGATTTCTTTGGCGAGATGTTTGTAAATCACATGCCGGTCGCACATTTCCAAAAACTCGGCGTAGCGTAAATTAATTTCTTGCTGGCCCGGCCCCCATTCGCCTTTGGAAAATTCCACCGGCACGCCGGAGCGGTCGAGGTGATGGCGAATCGCGCCGATAATAAACTCTTCTTTCGTGCCTTGCAGAATATGATAATCTTCGATGTAATTGCCCAGTGGTTCAAGATCAACATATTTTTTCCTGGCAGCCTCGGCATACGTGTCTTTGAAAACATATAATTCAAGTTCCGAGCCGCCCATCGCGAGATAGTTTTTTTGTGCCGCCCGCTCAATTTGCTTTTGCAAAATACTGCGCGGCGCGACTTCGACCCGTTCGTCCTTTTCTTCATTGTAAACATCACAGAGGACGATTGCGGTTTTATCCAGCCAACTGGCGAGCCGCAGCGTTTGCAAATCCGGCACCAGCCGAAAATCACCGTAGCCTTTTTCCCAACTGGTAAACGCGTAACCCGGCGTCGGATCCATTTCCATGTCGCAGGCGAGCAAATAATCGCAGGCGTGAATCGCGTGGTCGAGCACGTCGTTGACGAAATAGTGTCCGCTGATGCGCTTGCCCATTAAGCGCCCGTACATATCCGGAAACGCCGTGAGCACGGTTTCGATTTGTTCGTTTGCCACCAACTGTTTGAGTGTTTCGACATCAAGCTTGCCGCGGATTGCTGCAGATGGCATAAATTTTCCTCCGTTGATCGCCGACTGATTTAATTTTCACCCAAAGCCGCTTTTAAATTCTGCAAGTATTTTTCCAACGTCGCCGCATGGCCAAAAATGTATTTGGACATGAAGCGGAAAAACGGATTGTACACTTCTCCATTTTCCGTAATGATTAGCGTCGTCGTCGCGGCGCTGGCTTTAAGCTCGAACGTCCACGAGCCGCCGAACGGCAGGTTTTTATCCGCAATCACCGTCACCATTTTTTCAAATGGCCGCGCTTCTTGAAGCTCAAATGTGATGACTTGGCCGTGGCGGTCGGTTTCTTTCCACGCTTTTTCGCTGATCGCTTCCACCTGTTTTAATTCCTGGCGCCATTTGGGGTAATCCGAAAACTGGGTAAGCAGTTGCCAGATCTTCTCCGGCGCGGCTCTAAATTCCGCACGGCGCGCGACCGTGTGCGCCACCGGCAACAACTTGCCAATCACCAGCATGATTACAATCAAACCCACCAAAACGCCAACAATCATGAGCACCCACTTCATGACGGCTCCTTTCTCGCTTTCTTTGCGCTGCGTTGATTCCAGAATTTATCCAAACTTTTGTTTTTCATTTCCATAATTAACGACTTGAATTGAACGCTGTTCAGTGGGAGCCCCGGCTCTGAATCATAAGCCGAGACAGGGATGTCGATCCCCACTGCGCACGATTACAAGACTCCCGGTCGGCTTTTCGCAATTACGGGGCGATGTGTTGTCGCGTTTTTGTTCGCTGCAGCGACAATGCGCCACGATCGAGTCCGAAGTTCATGGTCAAATGTCCAAGGCCAAATGGATTTTCAAAATAACGCAATATTTTATGAGCAGAATGGCGTATTCGTGATTAAAGATTTTACAAAACTCCGGACCGAGAAACAAGAAGAATATTGCCGCAAAATTCTCTTGCCGATTTGCCGAGATTCTCTTATTATTCATCTCATGCTCGAAATCATTTTCCTCGGCACCGGCGCGGCGGCGCCAATCAATGAGCGCAATCTTTCCGGCACGGCCGTGATTCGGCAAGGCGAAATCTTTCTCTTTGATTGCGGCGAGGGTACGCAGATGCAGTTTCGCCGAGCAGGACTGCGGCCGGGGAGGTTGCGGTATATTTTGATTACGCATCTGCACGGTGATCATCTGTTGGGCCTACCGGGGTTGTTGACGAGTCTGCACATGGCCGGTTGCCATCAACAGGTTGAATTGTTCGGGCCGGTTGGTATCGCCGAGTATTTACGTGTGCACCAACAGCTTTGCCAATTTACGCTGCAGTATCCGCTGCACATTCACGAAATTTCGGCAACGACGCCGGCAGTGTTATGGCAAACCGAGGAATTTCATCTTGAATGGCAGCCGCTGTCACATGGCATTTTCACGGCTGGTTTTGCATTGGTGGAAGCCTCGCGTCCGGGACGATTCGACGTAGAGCGTGCCGATCAACTTGGCATACCGAATGGTCCGGAGCGCGGCCGGTTGCAACGCGGCGAGAGTGTGGTTTTGGCCAACGGGCGCTGCGTTCATCCCGAAGAGGTACTCGGCTCGCCACGGTCAGGCTTGAAACTCGCGTATTGTTTGGACACCGTGCCTTGTGTGGGAGCCGAAAAACTTGCGGCCAATGCCGAGACGTTGATTGTCGATTCGACGTTTCCGCAGGCTGATGCTGAACATGCGCGCAAAACCGGGCATTCTACCGCCGTCGAGGCGGCGCAACTGGCGCTCAAATCCGGCGTACAAAAACTTTGGCTGACCCATTTCAGCGGCCGTTTGAGCCGAGAGGATTTACCGGCGTTGGTGGCGGAAGCGCGGACGATTTTTCCCGACAGTGAGGCAGCAACGGATTTGGCGCGGTATATCATTAAAGCAAAAGAATAGTTTTTTCGCAGAATGAAAATAATTCTCCCAATCGTTTTTCATACGATCCGAATGTCTTCAGTTGTAGCGTATCCTAAAAATATTGTTGAACCACATGCCCATCGACAACAAAATTCATCGTTTCGATTTTCCCAGGCTTTATTATCATCGCCGCTTTGAGTTGGGCTTGATATTTTCGCTGTCGCTGATGTTGCTGTTGTTTTTCTTTTTGCGTGACATTTCCATGCCAATTATCATCCAGGAGACCGAACCGGTGCTTATAACGGTGGAAAATATTCCGCAGACCCGACAACAGTCCGGGGCGCGCCGGCCACCCCCGCCCAAACCGGCAGTGGCCTTGCCGGTCGAAAGCGAAATCATCCCCGAAGATGAAACCATCGAGCCCACAACAGTTGAGGTGCAAGCGACGGGAACAGCGGCTTCGGCGGGTAATAACGAAGATGTTGGCAGCGGCGCGGGGCAAATCACTCCGCCGCGGCCATTGTCGCTGGCGGTGCCGGAATTTAATCGTGACGATCAGAAGAAAGGCGTGCATGGCGTCGTCAAAGTCAGTTTGGAAATTGATGCCACCGGCAAGGTGGTAAAGGCCGTGGTGCTGGAAAACACCACCGGCAGCCCGCGTTGTGCCCAGGCAGCCTTGCAAGCGGCACTGGCAAGCCGTTTTATACCCGCGCGCAATGCGCAAGGGCCGGTGTCTTACTGGTTTATTTGGCCATACACTTTTGATTTGAAAAATTGAGCCTGGCAGCGCGCCGGAAATTCTAACTTGTCTGACAAGAAAAAAATACTTGCGCCTGAAGAAAAATTTCGACACATTACCCCCCACGGAGTTCTGTTTTATCATTCAATAAATGGCTACCGTTCCACCAGCGGCAGGCCCATATCCTGGCGCGGCGGGACCGTTGTCCGGTTATTAACCCTTAATTCCCAAATTAAAGAAGAAGAAAAATGCTACAGAGACGAATGCTAT
>CAYUVM010000330.1:0-5581 GCA_964447935.1 uncultured Cytophagia bacterium
CCCTCGATTACTGCTCGATTTCTCAACGGTCGATCACCTGTCGTCCGCGGCGCTGGGGATGCTCATCAACGTCAACAACAAGATCCGCCAGAAGAACGGCCAACTGCGGCTCGCCAACATCAAGTCGCAGATCATGGAAGTCTTCGTCATCACCAAGCTGAACAAGCTGTGATGGCGGTGCTTTTGCAATTATTATTGGCGGTTGTTCTTTTTAGTTTCGCTCAGAGCGCACCACAAAGCGCCGGGCCGGCTTTGTCCATCGGCGATGTCAGCGCGAGCGAAGGCAACTCCGGAACCACGGAGGTTTTGGTTGCGGTGACATTGACGAATCCGAACAGTCAAAACGTGACCGTCAATTATCAAGTCATTAATGGTACGGCGACGCGCGGCAGTGATTACACGGTGCTTTCCACTTCCGGTACGATGACTTTTTTCAACGGCGGCGCCACCACGCAACGCATTCGCATTACGCTCGTGGGTGATGTGACTAACGAAGGCGACGAGACTTTTCTCGTTAATCTCAACAATGCGACGAACGCCACGATTACCGACAATCAAAGTGTCGGCACGATTTTAAACGATGACGGAATCGTGACACCACCGAATGCGCCAAGCAATTTGAATGCAACACCCGCCGGGCCTTCGAGTATTGCACTCACGTGGACGGACAATGCGAGTGATGAATCCGGCTTTAAAATAGAACGCAAAACCAGCAGTGGCGTCGTGGGTTTCAGCGAAATCGCGACGCTTGGCAGTAATGTTACCTCGTTTACCGATACGGGATTGAGTGCCAGCACGACGTATGTTTACCGTGTGCGCGCATATAAGCCCTCAGTAAACTCGAGCTATAGCAATGAAGCAACGGCGACGACTGCAAGTATTGGCGCGGCGCCGGCACTCACTATTGCCGATGTGAGCGCCAACGAGGGCAATGCTGGCACCACGGATATTTTGATCGCCGTCACGTTGAACAATTCAAGTGGACAAACGGTGTCGGTCAATTATCAAGTTGTTAATGGCACGGCCACCTTGGGCAGTGATTGCACGGTGCTTTCGACTTCCGGCACGATGACTTTTTTCAATGGCGGTGCGACGACACAAAGAATACGAGTGACGATCAGTGGCGACGCGACGATTGAACCGGATGAAACAGTTTTGGTTAACCTCAACAATGCGACCAATGCAACCCTTGCGGATAATCAAGGCGTCGGCACGATCATCAATGACGACGGCCCACTGGCGCCCAAACCGAGCAATCTGAGCGCGACGGCGACAGGCAACACGACGGTGACATTGACATGGGCTGACCACCCGAGCGATGAGGACGGCTACAAAATCGAGCGGAGTCCGGCTGGATCACCCGGCAGCTTTATAGAAATCGCAACGCTTGGCATGAACAGCAATTCGTTTAACGACAGCGGCTTGAGCGCGGGAACGACGTATGTTTACCGCGTGCGCGCCTTTAAAGCGGCGCTGAATTCGGGTTATACTAATGAAGCCGCCGTAACGACAACGGCAGTACCTCCGGCGGCGCCCAATAATTTAGCGGTAACGGCCACAGGCGTTTCCACAACGACACTGACGTGGACGGATAATTCGAATGATGAAGATGGTTTCAAAATCGAGCGCAAACCAAGCGGTGGTAGCTTTGTCGAAATCACTACAGTTGGCGGCAATATTAATTTATTCAACGATGCCGGCTTGAGTGCGGGCACGGCTTACACGTATCGGGTGCGCACTTTCAAAGCCTCGCTGCATTCGAATTATACTAACGAAGCTACCGTAACGACAGCAGCAGAGCCGCCGATGGCGCCCAATAATTTGACGGCGACAGCAACGGGTGTTTCGACGACGACACTGACATGGACGGATAATTCAAATGATGAAGATGGTTTTAAAATTGAACGCAAGTTGAGTAGCAGCAACTTTGCCGAGGTCGCGACCGTCGGTGGCAATATCAATTCTTTTGATGACAGCGGTTTGGCTGCGAGCACGGTTTACGTTTATCGCGTCCGCGCGTTTAAAGCGGCGCTAACTTCGAGCTATTCAAATGAAACAACTGTGACGACCTTGGCCGGCGGCACGACGAATCTGGCATTGGCTAAACCAATTACGGCTTCCAGTATGTATGTGGGACGCCCGGCCACGGCGGCGGTTGATGGTTTCGCGGACAGCTACTGGCGCAGCGGGCCGGTGAGTAACTCGACTGTGCCATCGTGGCTGCGCGTGGATTTGGGAACGGCGATGACGGTTGGCAAAGTAACGGTCAAATGGCGGGAGAATTATATCGCCAAAAAATTTGAGGTGCAAATTTCAAGCGATGACGTGAATTGGACGACGATGCAAACCGCCGTCGGGGTCAGCGGCGCGCAAACGTTGACATTTGCCACGGTCGCGGCGCGTTATGTGCGACTCTATTTTACTTTGAATTTAAAAGGCAATTATCGCATCGAAGAATTTGAAGTTTACTCCGGCGCAGTGACGAAATCGCATGATGAGGGCGTCGCGGCAAATGTGCTGCCGGAGACTTTGGGGTTGGAGCAGAATTATCCCAACCCCTTCTCCGCGAATGGAACCTTCGGCAATCCGGGCACGCGAATTAATTTTCATTTGCCGCAAGCGGCGCACGTGACGCTCAAAGTCTTCACGCTCACGGGCGCGGAAGTGAGCACGTTGGTTGATGCCCAATACGCGGCCGGTAAACACACGGTGGTTTTCGCGCCGAAACAATTGCCGAGTGGTACTTATTTCTATGTGATCCAAGCCGGCGCCGCGCGGCAGGTTCGCCGGCTTATGTTGGTCAAATAATTTTTTGCGACTTGAAAATAATAAAGCATTTGGCATACTGCCTCAGGTTACGCTGGTTAACCACTCGAGGCTAAGACGCCGTTGCCCTTTTATAGCCCGCGAAAAATGCGCGGGCTTGATTTTGTTTTACAATTTTGGACGCGCTATTATTATGCATTTGTGGGACCGGCGGTACTGCCGATCCCACAGTTTTGATTTTATACAGTATACGAATAATACGGTTTGTAAAATGCGGGCAATTTAACGCCAGCTTGCTTGAACACTATTTTTCGTATCACCTCGCCGATGACCTCTGGTTAATTAAAAATATTTGAAGGATTGTGATCAATGCAGTGCTTGGCGCTGCACAGGATTTAACTGTTAGGAGCCACCATGAAAAGTGTGCGATACGGATTAACCGTTGTTATCTTTTTTTGCGCCGTGATGGGCGCCAGTGCGCTCAGTTGGGCGCAAGGCCAAACCACGACGTTTTCGGCGATGGGCGACGTGCCCTATGGGTCGAGCGAGTATTCGGTGTTACAGCAACAAATGGTCGATCATAATAAATACAGCCCCTCCAAATTTCAGGTGCATGTCGGTGACATTAAAAGCGGTAGCGGCTCTTGCACGCAGGCGATTTATTCCGACATCGCCAACATTTTGAAGTCAAGTGTGGCGCCGGTCTACATTATTCCAGGCGATAATGAAACCTCGGATTGCAGTAATCCCACCCAAGCGCTGGCCTGGTGGTATCAATATTATACGAATTTCGAGCAAAATTTTTGCGGCGCGCCGTATACCGAGCATCAAAGCGGGACGCCGGAGAATTTTGCGTTCACGCTTGACGGCGTGCTGTATGTCGGCATCCACCTCGTTGGCGGTGGCGGCGCCAGCACAAGTATTCAGCAGAAGGATGCGGACTGGGTTGAATATCATTTCACCACGAAAAAGTCGCAGGTGCGCGCTGCCGTTATTTTTTCACAGGCAGGCCCCGGCAGCGGCCGTAACACTTTCTTTGACGCTTTTGAGCAATCTGCGGATGCGTTTGGCAAACCCGTGCTTTTTTTGCATGGCGACGGCCATTCGTGGATTCAAGATAATCCCTTTTCTTTGTCCAACACGATGCGCATTGAAGTCGAACAGGGTGGCTCGGAAGATCCCGTCGAAATCACGGTGTCGATGAACACCTCGACGCCGTCGACGACGTTTCTCATCAAGCGGAATCCGTGGACGAGCAATACGATTGTCAATATGCCGCCGTGCGCCAATGCCGGTGCCGATCAGACGACGGCTTCCACCTCCGTGAATTTATTGGGTAGTGCGGTTGACGACGGTGATCCTGCTTCCGGCAGTTTGACAAAGACCTGGAGCAAGGTTTCCGGCCCCGGCACGGTGACTTTTGGCAACGCTAACTCATTAACCACCACCGCGAGTTTCAGTTCACCGGGCGTTTATGTTTTGCGTTTGACCGCGAATGATTCACAGTTGCAGGGAAGTGATGAAGTCCAGATCACGGTGGAAGGCGCAGCTTCGCCAGTGTTGACGATTGATGATGTTATGTTGAATGAAGGCCACAACGGCACGACAGACGCAATTTTTACGGTAACTTTGGCTGGTTCTAATGGCTCAACTGTGACGGTGGATTATCAGGTTGCGGCGGGCACGGCAACGGAAGGCGATGATTATGCAGCCAATTCCGGCACGCTGACTTTCTCGGGCGCAACGACGACACAGACGATTACGGTGGCAGTTAACGGCGATGCAAATGATGAAGGGCAGGATGAGACGTTCTTCGTGAACTTGTCGAATGCAAATAATGCGGCAATAACCGATGCGCAAGGGCAGGGCACGATTGTGAACGACGACGCCCCGGTGCCGCCGGCCGCGCCGACGAATTTGGTAGCGAAAACCACGGGCACGGCGACAGTTGATTTGACGTGGAGCGATCAAGCGAACAATGAAGAGGGCTATAAAATTGAACGCAAAGCCGGCAGCGGCGCATTTGCTGAAATTGGAACGGCGAGCGCAAACGCCACTTCATATAATGACAGCGGCTTGAATGCAAGCACGGTTTACACGTATCAGGTGCGCGCCTACACCTCGTCGGCGAACTCGGCATACAGCAACACGAGTGCAACGGAAACTGGCAGCGGCGTCGTGGCGAACCCGAACACCAATATTGCGTTGAGCAAGCCGGGTAGCGCCTCGACGACCAATTCAAGCTATCCGGTGGCGAATGCTTTTGATGGAAATACGGCGAGCACGTACTGGCGGAGTAACGCCGTATCCAGCGGCGTGGCGGAGTGGCTGCGGGTTGATCTCGGCACGGTGCAGACGGTTGGCCGGGCGGTGCTTCGCTGGAACGGCAGCTATTTTGCGAAGAGCTATCAATTGCAAGTGTCGAACAATAATGTGGATTGGACGACGGCTTACAGCACGACGAGCGGCGTAGCCGGGAATGCGGATTTCACTTTCACGCCAACGCTGGCGCGATATGTTCGCGTTTACATGACGCTGAACAATGGCAGCACCTACCGGATTTATGAGTTTGAAGTTTACTCCGGCCCGATCCCGCCGCCGATGCCGACACTGGCGATTAATAATGTGAGCGTGAATGAAGGCAACAGCAACACGACGGATGCGGTTTTCACGGTGACGTTAACCGGCGCGAGCGTGGGCACAGCGACGGTGGATTATCAGGTTGCAGCGGGCACGGCAACGGAAGGCGATGATTATGCGGCCAATTCCGGCACGCTGACTTTCTCGGGCGCAACGACGACACAGACGATTACGG
>CAYUVM010000331.1:0-5557 GCA_964447935.1 uncultured Cytophagia bacterium
TGCCGAAAGGTTCTTTGAGCTTGCCAATCCGCACGCGCGCTTTGGGCGAGTAGCGAAAATCAACGTAGGCGTCCTGAATCACCGTCGTGCCGCCGCCGAAATCCAGCATCAAATAAAAATCAAAATTTTTATCCAACGTGCCTTCAAAAATCGGCCGGATGCGGCGCATCAAAAAAGTATTGACGAAACGCTTCTCGTCATCGCCCAAAAAGAAACGCCCATCCGATTGCACGTAGCCGCGCAACTTGAGTTGAAACTTGCTATCGGCAGATCTGAGCGAAAAACCATCTTTGCTGGCAACCAATGCCGGCGCTTCTTTTGCTTTCGCTGCGGCTTCTTCCTGCGTCAGTTCCCATTTTCGTTCGAGAATGCGCAGTTTTTGATCAAGTTCGTGTAGACGCGTGAGAGTGGAATCCGCAGATTGTGCGGAAGTAGAGTGCGGAAAGATTAGAACCGTGCCGCTCAATATCGCGGCAACAGCAAATAACTGGAAAATTCTCATGTCACATCCTCCTTGAGGCTCATGAGAACTTCCGGACGTCCGGTCAGCTCACTGAAAATTGAATGGATTGTTTGAAATCGGCCACCAGCGATCTGGTAGGCGTGCGTCGGGGATTTTACAGTTTAGTCTTTCACCTCGCTTTCTTGGCGCCGTCTTTGTCAAAACGGATTTTTTCGCGGCGCTCGATTTGAACCACTTTTGAGTCCTGCACGATAATCTCGACGGAGCCATAGCGCAGGCTTTTGATCGCCGCGAGAATTGCTTGCACGATTTCGGGCTCGACAGGACTGGAAGTCGTTGTTACCTGCTGTAGAGGTTGGTGAGAGGCTTCGCGCATGGCTTTCTCCTATTAGCCTATTCAACAGATAAACTCTATTGGCTTTATCGACTATTAAACAAAAAAAATTAAAACCGGTGCAACAATGCCCTTTTCTGCTTTTTCGTCAGCTTTGCCACATTCTTGATCATATCAGCCAGACTCGTGCTGTCCAAAATTTCAGCCGTCGCATCACGGACCTCCTGCATGACCAGCCGAATGCCGCACGTTTTTTCGTCTTGGCACTCGTGGCATTTCATGTAGGCGGTTTGGCTGACGCAGGGTATCGGCGCCAGTGGCCCGTCGAGCACACGGATGATCTGTCCGACATAAATCGCCTGCGGCGCCTTGCCGAGAAAATAGCCGCCGCCCTTCCCTTTTTTGCTTTGTAAAACGCCGTGATTCTTCAAGTCGAGCAAAATCAACTCCAAAAACTTTTTGGGAATGCCTTCCCGTTGCGCCAATTCGGAAATCAGAATTGGGCCTTGCTCGTATTCTTTGGCGAGTTGCAGTAAAGCTTGCAGCGCATATTTCGCTTTTTTGGAAAGCATCAGTTAATTAAATCCACTTAGTCTATCAGTTTAGTCGTGTGTGTGGAATATACCGAAGCGCCAGTTGAATGTCAAGAACTTTTTTTCAAACTTTTAAATTACTTGCGTTAAAATTCAAAACTTGACATTTTCGCCCAAAGTTTGTATTTTTCGCAATCTTTCTTGGAAGTCTTTCCACGCCATCGTTGAATCGGTGGTTTTGGAAGTCCGCATCAAATCAAAACCGAGGAGCGCCGTCATGAAAAAAATCCGGATTTGTTCTCTTCTGCTCATTCTGCAGAGTTTGAGCCACCCCGCGTTAGCGCAAGATTTCATGCTGCAAGGCTGGTATTGGAATTATCCCGGCACGGCAGACGGCCATGTTTGGGCGGACACGCTCAATGCCAAAGCGCAGGAACTGGCGAATGCGGGGTTTACGTACGTTTGGCTGCCTCCCCTCTCGCGTGCGAGTTTTGGGCAAACGAGCAACGGTTATGATCCGAAAGATTTGTTCGATCTCGGCGAATTTGGCGGCGGTCCGACGCGTTTCGGCACACGCACTGATCTCAATGATTTGATTGCTGCATTCAATACTTATAATTTGAAAGCCGTCGGTGATTTGATTTACAACCATCGCGACGGCGGCAAAGCGGAAAACAATCCGGCGGTCGAAGGCTGGATTGAAAATTATACTTTGACCAAAGTCAGCGCGGGTGATCAACCTTTTCCTTCCGATCGTTTTCGCTGCATTCTCCCCATCGGCGGGGCGACCGGACGCGGCGCTGGCACGTATTATTTCAAATTTAAATCAGCCTCCGAGCATGCCATTTTTTTTAACAAGCCTTACAAAGCTTATGTGCAAACCAACGTCGTCGGTTATCAAGGTTTGCCGAATGGCAATGAATCCGAGCCGAATGGCGGCGGTGGTTGTGGTGAGGCGAACAATGTCATTCAACTCGGCGTCGATATGTTTGCAAGCATCGACGGTACGGGGTGCAAAATTGACGAGTTCGCACTGACGGTGAGTGCCGGACAATTCAATGCAGCGGGCGACACACTTTACATTTATATGCAGAATCGTAACAGCGGTGAATACTCCGATCAATATCCGTATGAAATTTGGTACAATGGCAGCAACGTGCAAAGCGCGATGAGTTTTCAAACGTATACCAATTTCACCACAGTGGCCAGCGGTCGCGGCGATATGAATCACGCCAATTTCAAGCCGAACGGCAATCCCACCCAACTCCGCGGCGATTGGGATTACATGTATTTCTTTTATGATTACGATCAATTTGTCCCGAGTACTAAAGACACGTTGTTCGCGTGGACGCGCTGGATGTGGAGCAACGCCGGCATGCGCGGCCTGCGGATGGACGCGGTCAAACATTTCACGCCAGAATTTGTCGGCGATTTGCTCGACAATCTCAACGCGAACGGCATGAATCCCGGCATGGTCGTCGGCGAATGGTTTGATTCGAATTCGTTTATTTTGAAAGATTGGGTTGATGACGTTAAAAGTTACATGACGCCTGCTGCGCAAGCGGCAATCAAGCCGCGTGTGTTCGATTTTGCGCTGCGCGATGCGCTGGAAAAAGCCTGCGATCTCTTTGGTTACGATGCGCGCCATGTTTTCACTTCCAGTATCGTCGATGCGCAAAGCGTGAGCGGCGATTACGCGGTGACGTTCGTCAACAACCACGATTTTCGCGATCCCGGCCAGCCGGTGGATAACGAGCCGATGCTCGCTTACGCCTACACGCTGACCAACAATCAGCTCGGCGTTGCCAGTGTGTTTTATCCGGATTATTACAGCAATCTTAAGAGCAAGATCAATCAGCTCATCGAGATTCACAAGAACTACATTTACGGCGCAACCAGTCGTGATTATTTGAGCCGCATCGGCACGACGTATAGCGCGGCATACACCGGCGGTTTTCCGAACACGACGCTGCTCTATCAATTGCGCGGCGCGGTTTCCGGACGCGATGTGATCGTCGCGATCAATTTTGCCGGCGAGCAATTGAAAGTCACACACGGCGTGAACACCACGAGTTTGCCGGTTGGCGCAACGTTGGTCGATGCCGTCGGCAATTCCACGACCGCGACGTTAACCGTGAATGCGAGCAATCAAGTTTATCTCGAATTGCCGGCGCGCAGCTACGCGGTGTGGATTGAAGATGCCGGCAGTTGGGCGCAAGCCTCGGTCAGCGGCATCGGCAGCACCGAAACGTTCAATGAAATCGATATGCTCGACAAAGACACCGGTTGGGCGGTAACATCGACGGGCAAAATTGTGAAAACCACCAACGGTGGTTTAACGTGGAACAATGTCGCCAGCGGCACGACAAACGCTTTGTACGGCGTCAAAGCGGTGGATACCAACACAATTGTTGTCGTCGGCGCGAATAACACAATCCGTCGCAGCACCAACAGCGGCGGCGCATGGGCTTCCGTGGCACCCAGTCTCTCTCCGACTCCGATTTGGCGCAATGTCGATGGCATCGGCAATACATTATATGCGGTTGGTTATGTCTCCTCCGGCTCGCGGCGCGTGCGGGCGGTTCGTTCAACTGATGGCGGCGCCACGTGGACGCGAATCGACAGCGGCACGATGGGCAGCACGAGTACTTCGACCGCGACGGCATTTTATGGCATTGATGTCGTGACCGCGGATATCGTTTATCTTTGCGGCACGTATGGCACCGGTGGCAATAGCATCTACCGCACCACGAACGGCACCAATGCCACGCCGACTTGGAGCGGAACTTCTACGGCCTCTCCTTTTTATAGCATCGAGATGATTGACGGCAGTTGGGGTTATGTTGTCGGCAGCGCTTCCAAATATTATCAAACCACGAATGGCACCACATTTTCATCGGTTGCCGGCAGCGGTTTGGCGGCGAGCATGAATGTGCAAGACGTCTCGTGGAACGCCAACACACAACGGCTTTACGTCACCGGCTTTACCGGCGCGAGCGGCTCGTTTGTGCCGCGCATTTATCGCACCGGCGTGATGGCCAACTCCGCCGCATCGGACGTGGTTACCGCGATGACGGTGAATCTGCCGGCGAATAGCCGTCTGTATGCGTTGGATGCCGAAATTTCCTCCGCTAATGCTGGCGGCGATAAATCGCAAATCGCGTATTACGGCGCGCTCGGGGTGGTGAAATCATCGGCGCCCGCAACCAGTGCTGAGCAACCCGCATCCAGTTACGAATTATTCGCGAACTATCCGAATCCTTTCAACCCCACTACAACGATTACGTATCAACTACCGCAAGCCGGACGGGTGACGTTGCGCATTTACAACATGCTCGGCCAAGCCGTGAAAACTTTGGTTGATGCTGAGATTGAAGCTGGCGTGCATGCAGCAACTTGGGACGCGAAGAATGATCGCGGCGAGTTTGCGGCGAGTGGCGTGTATATTTATCAGCTCAAAGCGGGAAACCAAATTGTTAGAACGAAGAAGATGTTATTGACAAAATAAATTTAACCAGCATTGACCGGTCACGCACAGTGGCCGGTCAATAAACTTCACGTGAGCATGCCTTGTCTCAATCTTCAAACGCTTTCATTTGGTTAAAACCTTTCAATTGCAGAATCTTATTTCTGTCAATAGTTCTCTCGCTCGCATTCTGGATTTTTTCAGCCTTTCCTCCTTTTACCGGACGTTTCCTCCTCAAAGCTTCTCCCATTCTCGCGCTCGCGCTGATCGTTTGGAATCATCGCCAAACGAAACAAGAAACGTTGCTTTTTGTCGGAATTATTTTCCATAGCCTCGGCGACATACTTTTAGATATTAACCGTGTCGATTTATTTTTGCCGGCGCTGGCGACCTTTCTCTGCGGACATGTTTTTTACATTCTCACCTTCAAGCCTGATGTTTCATTCTCCCGCTCGCTCTCAAACACTAACAAATCTTTGATCGGCGCCATTATCCTGTTCGCCGCCGGTTTGGGGACCATTCTTCTACCCAAATTGGAAAACCATCTGGTCGTTCCTGTTTTCATTTACATGGCGGCCATTAGCACAATGACCACCTGCACCGCCCTCGCCAATTATCGCACCGCGTGGATTAGCCTCGGCGCGATATCGTATATGCTATCGGACTCAATCATTGCCGTCAATACCTTCGTACAGCCGTTTAGCGCAAGCGCATTTCTCATTTGGCCGACGTATTATTTTGGGCAGGTATCGATTTCGATG
>CAYUVM010000332.1:0-5551 GCA_964447935.1 uncultured Cytophagia bacterium
TCACTTCCACGTGATTCGCTTCCGGCAGCGAATAAATAATCTGCGTCGCCGGATTAAACGGATTCGGAAAATTTTGCAGCAACACATAATTTGCTGGATGAAGCTCGGCCTCCAATGCTTGCGAATTCAAATATGCCTTGGTGCCGGCCACCAACTGAAACCGTTTCTCCGTCCGATTGCGTGTCGCGAATTGTAAGCGCTGATTGCGCCGAAGATCATAAGCCGTTTGCGCTGCGCCCGTCGGGGTTTCCCGATCGATCAGAAAAACTTCAAAACTTGACGGAATGCTGTGAATGCCTTCGAACGCCAGCGACAGCATTTCATCTGCCGGATTGAGCATGCACGTCAATTCCCACGTGTGGCCGTTGGCAGAGCTTTGGCGAATATCCGTGGTGAGTTGCTCGTTAAAAACCAGCTCGACGCCATCGGTGAGACGCAACGGCTGATGCAAATCGAATTGATCTTCATCATCCGTTGCCAATTCATTTTGCCCAACAAAATTGAAGCGGCTCGCGCTGCCCGTCTGGGCGCTGCGGCCATTCTCGGCAATGATTTGAACCAACCAGTTTTTCGCGTCGTTATGCTCCACCGAATAAAATGATGCCGCGCTCTTCAATCCCGCTAAACCGGCGCGAATGGAAAACGTCGCGGCCTGGCTCAGCCAAATCGCATAGCCCTTCCACGGCTCCAATCCGGCCGTGTTGATCTGCCAATCGCCTTCGAAGCGCCACAGCTCGAACGTGCCGGCAGAAACCCGCAGACTGTCAAAAGGAATATTGTAATTGAACGGATTGCCGATGAGACTCCAGCCCGCCGGAAGCGCGATGTTGTACGGCTTCGTCGTAACCACCGTTGTGCCGCTGCCCGTTTTGAGTTTCAGGTTTTGCAGACTCACCAACAAAGCAAAACCCATATCCGGCGTCATCGTCATGCTACCGAAATTGGGATACTCTTGCAAGCGCTGGCCACCGCCCGTAGGGGTCGAGCGTTCCAAGCCGTACCAGCGATATTTCGTGTTGTCGTAAGCGCCCAAAGTGGAATTGGCATTCAGAAACGCCGCCGGCGATTTGTTGTCGAGATCGAGCGGAACCGAAAAAATTCTGTACGCGCCGGCATCTTTGCCGCTCGGCTGCGTGTTCGGATTCGCGACGCCATTTGGACAATAAACCTGAATAGGGTGGAGGGGACTTTGGCTGAGGTTGTTAAAATTATCTTCTGTGGTCACGTAAAACTCCACGCCGCGATTGGTGACCGCCGCCGCCGGAATGGTTTGCGTGTACGTGCTGCCAGTTTGCAACGCCATCGCGCGGCTGGAAAAGCTCGCAGCGCCGCCGCTGCGGTAATACAACGTCGCATTCTTGATGCCCGAAAGATCGGTGATGCTCAGCGAGACCGGCGTTTCGGTATTCAAATTCACTTTCGGCGCATAAGACACCGCGCTCAAAATTGGCGGCGTTTTATCTCCTGCCGGCGTGGCGCTCGCTTCATTGCTGGGCGCAGAGTTGCCGCTGATATTGAACGCGACCACTTTATAATAATAAGTGTTGGTTGCCGACAAACCCGTATCGGTAAAGGTTTCGATATTGATTCCCACGCTGCCCACAAGATTTCCCGCGATGATGGCAACGCCGGCGGCGGTGCTGCGGTAAATCCTGAAACCCTCCTCGCCCGTCACGCCGGCCGCATTCCATGACAGCCGAATCTGCGAGTTGCTGATGGCGCTCGCCGCCAAGTTGCTCGGCGCCGCCGGTATTGCGGGAAATGTGGTGGCGCTTATTTCGTTGGAATAATTTGAATACAAGATCGGCGTCACCGTATTGAGCACGGCGCGCACGCGATAAAAATAAGAAGTGTTCGGACTCAGCCCGGTGTTGCTATAATTGTCGGCGCCGGTCGAAGCATCGCCCGGCCGGGTGGCAATGACGGCATACGCGCCTCCCGCACCGGTTTTGCGTTCGATCTCGAAGCTGGTCTCGTTGATCGAATTGTCGGACCACGTGAGATTGATCTGCGTGCTGCTGACCGGCGTCGCCGCCAAATTCGTTGGCGCATTAGGCGCCGCAGGCCCCGTCGTTGGTGTGGCGCTGACTTCGTTGGAATAGCCACTAACATTGAGCGTCAGATCAACCGCGGTGAGCCGAAAATAATATTTCGTGCCGTTGTTTAAACCCGCGATGATTTTCGTCGTGCCCAAAGCCGCCAGCACGGAATCAATCGCCGTCGTCGGGTTCGGCGCGATGCCGCCGTAAATGCGATAGCGCAGCAAGTCCAGCTCGCTGTTGGCGTCCCATTTCAGGGTGATTTGTTTGTCGCCGGCGGTGGCTGTTAAGTTTTTGGGAGGGGCAGGAGAGAGATCAATCAACGTTGGCGTCGCACTGACTTCATTGGAAAAACCGCTTTGATTTAAATTTTGGTCAACCGCCGTGATACGGAAATAATATTTCGTGCCGTTGCTCAAGCCGGTGAGGGTTTTGGTCGTATTCGCAGCGCCATCCACAGAGTCAATTTTTGTCGTTGGATTTGGCGTTGTTCCTCCGTAAATGCGGTAGCGCAGCAAGTCCGGCTCGGTATTCGCGTCCCAATTCAATGTGATCTGTCGGTCACCAGCTGTGACGCGTAAGTTTCTTGGTACAAGAGGTTTAGAACGTGATTCAATAACTGTCAGCAACTGATTTACTGACACATTAACCAGAATTTGCACTATTCTGGACGGCCATTCAATTTTAATGGAATCAATTTGTGTTGCATCTCCAAGCCCAAATTCAGCGTTCAAGCTATTTTGACTAAGATGACCGGTTTGTCCTGAAATCTCCTGCATTTGCCAATAAGATTTTCCCCTGATTTGGGCTTTGACCCTGATTTTTGCACCAATAGCGGAGGTGTTTGACACCGTTCCTATACATTTTATATTTATCCAACTATTTGTGTTGCCGTTGTTGGAATACAAAAAATTGTTTTGGTTTACAGTATTAGCTACGAACAAATCCAAATCACCATCATTGTCATAATCACCCCAAGCACAACCGCCCGAATTGTCCCCTTCATTTACAACAACTCCTTCCATAACTTTTGCAAAAGTACCATCCCCATTGTTGGCATATAATAAGTTGCCTTTATCAGCTTTCCGTGTAACAAACAAATCTAAGTCACCATCGTTATCATAATCTCCCCAACTCGAGCCGTAACAAATACCTCTATCGTTAACAATATCCCCTGATACAACTTTTGCAAAAGTGCCATCGCCGTTATTCCGATATAAAAGATCATTTTGATTGTCTATAGTCGCGACAAATAAATCCAAGTCACCATCATTATCATAATCACCCCAACTACTGCTCCAAGAATTTGCTTGGTCGTTGACAAGTGCACCCTCGGTGACTTTTGTGAAAGTGCGATCGCCATTATTGGTGTACAAAAAATTCTTTTGATTCGGTGCATTTGCATCACCGTTGGTTACAAACAAGTCCAGATCACCATCATTATCGTAGTCGATCCAGTTTCCACTTATTGAATTTCCTCCATCATTGACTATAGCGCCACTGGTAATCTTCGTAAAAGTACTATTACCGTTATTTGAATACAATAAATTATTCTGGCCGCAACAATTAGCAACAAATAAATCCAAATCACCATCGTTGTCATAATCACCCCAACTCACATTATACGCAATACCCTCATCGTTGACGATGGAACCAGATGTAGCTTTTGTGAAAATTCCGTTCCCATTGTTGTGATACAAATAATTTCTTTGGTACTGATTGCCTATAAATATGTCGATATTCCCGTCATTATTATAATCACCCCAACTGATGCCACGTGAATTTCCTCCATCGGTGAAAATTATACTTTGTGTAATCTTTGTAAATGTGCCGTTGCCATTGTTCGAATATAAGACATTGTTTTGTTCTCTATTCGTGACCAAAATATCTAAATCGCCATCGTTGTCATAGTCCGCCCAACCGCAACCACGGGATTCACCCCCGTCAGAAACAATAATCCCTGTAGTGATTTTGGTAAACTGTTGTGACAGCAGGTTGCTATATAAAACGAGAAACGATAATGCTAAAAGATGCTTTTTCATAAAAACCCTAATTTTACCTACAACTATTTCCTGGCGACCATTAAACGACGGCAAGCTTTCTGTTTCGTTGCCGCTACCGTTATCAGATGAAGTTTGAATGAAAGTCTAATAGCCCCAACACTTCCAACAACTTTGAGGGCGTCACCTCAGCGCCTTTCAGAGCAGAATCAATCGTCAGCTTGTGTGCCCCACTCGAGCCAGTCGCAGGCTACGCCTGTAGGTTGTGTCCCTTTGCAATACCAATGAAAAATATACCCGCAACCGCATGATAATGCGGCAAGTTGCTTGGCAAATCTTAGTCCTGACCCCTTGTGGGTCACTGTCCTTAGAAAGAGCCGCCCACAAGGGGCGAGGACTACTATACAATTGGGGTTCGCGCGCCGCGTCTCAGGCCAAAAACCTGCCGATGATTTCTTGAATGAGGAAGGGCAAGTCGCCTGGGTAAACGCCATGCCCGGCGGCAAGGGAAGATTGTTGCTGACACTCGTTTCAAAATTGCAAGAATTCTTGCTCCGTTAGGCTACGCCCGTCGGGAGCAAAATGTTTATAGGAAAAACCCCCTCTAAAAAATACAAGCTCCGTAGGAGCGGCATGTGAAGGCAATAACGAGATTAAAAACAATTTGCCAACATATCGCTCCGCTGGAGCTTTAAGATCGTAGAGCAGAATTTTTCTATAAACATCGCGCTCCTACCGGAGCTTCGGGTAATGCGGCAAGCTGCTTTTTGCCGCCATTTTACCGGTTCGCGCGCCGCGTCTCAGGCCAAAAGCCTGCCGATGATTTCTTGCATGCGGAAGGGAAAATTCTGCCGGGCAACCGCCAAGCCCGGCGGCAAGAGGAGATTATTGCTGGCGGAAATCCTATTTAAACACCAAGACACGAAGGCACGAAGTTGGTCAAGCTTTTCTTGGTGTCTTCATGCCTTCGTGGTGAAAGTCTTTGCAGGCTGTTTCCCTTGCAACGCCAATGAAAAACATACCCGCAACCGCATGTAGCGCAGGCATGTTGCCTGCTTCGTTTGCCGACTGGAAGTCTGCGCTACATGAAAAGCATGTTATTTCCCCGTCGGCGGCCATTGAAACGGCGGCAAGCTTTCCGTTTTCGCATTATCGCCACCTGATGAAGTCAGAATGAATGCCGTTGCGCCCAGCGCCGCTGCGCCTCCGGCAACCCACAGCCATTTGCGCGAAGGAGATTTGGCCTTCGCGCTTTTCAAGACCACCATTTCGACATTAAGCTCTTCATCGCGCGTTACCGTCAAAGCTTTTTCCCAATCTTGATAGCCCGGCGATTTGACCACAAGCTTCAAATTGCTGCCGGCGACCACTTGGCGCGCCAGCGGCGTTTTGCCGAGTGTTTTGCCATTGAGCAGCACTTCCGCGCCTTTCGGAGCGGAATAAATCGTTAGCTTGTACCAGCGTAACATGGTTTCCGCCTCCCGTGCCGGTGTGGCGTCCGTCGAGCATGAA
>CAYUVM010000333.1:0-5549 GCA_964447935.1 uncultured Cytophagia bacterium
TATCAACGTGACTTCGCTCGTTGATGTGATGATGGTGCTGCTGATCATTTTTATGATCTCCGCGCCGTTCATGCGTGCCGGCGTGAAAGTGGATTTACCTAAA
This sequence comes from uncultured Cytophagia bacterium, assembly GCA_964447935.1. Lineage (GTDB taxonomy): Bacteria > Zhuqueibacterota > Zhuqueibacteria > Zhuqueibacterales > Zhuqueibacteraceae > Zhuqueibacter. Next base: position 104 of record CAYUVM010000333.1, read on the forward strand.
GCCGGCGCGCGCGCCGCGCAGCCGCAGCGGGCGATCATTATTGCCGTGGATCGCATGAGCCAGCTCGCTGTGAATGAGGAAAAAGTCACCATGGAAAATCTCGCGGCCCGCGTGACGCAACTGCATAAAAGCTCGCCGGAGTTGCCGATCTTGTTGGAAGGTGATGCAGGGGTAGCGTATGGTCAGGTGATCAAAGTCATGGATGCCGTGCGGCGCGCCGGTATTGAAAACGTCGGCCTGGTGCTCGAACCCGAAACCACGAACGGCAAGCCATGATGAGTCGTGCGTTCATGATTTCGGCAGCCGCGCATATCATCCTGCTGTTGCTGCTGTGGCAAATCGGCGCCGCCTTTTCACGGCCCGTGGCCCGAGCTTACCCGCGCCTGATGACCGCGACATTAGTTGCAAAATCCGTTATGGCACCTGCCGCGGCTGTGGCTGGTCCGTCAGCCGCCGCGCCGGCGAGGCCAGAACCAAAAGTGAACGTACCGGAAGCGCCTCAATTTAAACCGGCGGAAAAAAAGCCGGATGCAAAGAAAAAAGAACCGTTGAAGGCAGCCTCCAAATCGAATCTACCCCAAACACCGGCGGCCTCGAAAACGGCGCCAGCCAAATCAACAATACCGGCAGGCAAAGGCTCTTCCCAAACCCCGGGTGCGGCATCTGCAAGCGGTGCTGCTGGCGGCAACTCCATGCGCATTGATGCAACGGCCTTTCCATACGAATATTATTCCGACGCCATTCAAAACCGTATTGAAAGCAATTGGCAAGCCCCGCAAGGGACGGAGCGGCTCGTTGCCGTTGTCCATTTTAAAATTGCGCGTAACGGCGAAATTAAAGACCTCAAGCTCGAGCAAGCCAGTGGCAGTTTCGATTTTGACCGCGCCGCTATTAGTGCGGTGACGTATGCCAATCCGTTGCCGCCGTTGCCTGTGGATTATCGCGAACCAACATTAGTGATTCGATATGAGTTTGTTGCGAATAATTTTTAGTTTCTTTCTCTTCATCCTTTTTTGTGCCCGCAGCGGGCTGGGGCAAACCGAATTGCGATTGCGCTCGGAAACGAAAACCTTCGCCCGCATGCCCGTGGAGTTGAAGCCCTGCCAATTGCGTGAGCAGGCCACCAAGGAACTTGGGCAGCGCGCCATCGATATTCTCGAAAATGACTTGTGGACTTCAAGCGTGATTGCCGCTTATCAAACCGAAGCGCGCCGCACCAATGGCGAGGCGCAGCGTTTAGAACAGGCTTTGAGCCGTCCCACCGGGCCGATTCGTTTGGCGGTGCAAACCAGAATTTCGCTGCTGCAAAAAAAGCTGACGTTAGAAGGCCTGCTTTTTGACACAACTACGAACAAAACTTTGGAGCATAAAATTTATCGCGGTTGCCCGGAGAATTTGCGTCTGCTGGTGCATGCGCTCGCCGATGATATTGTGAACAGCCTCAGCGGTGAAAAAGGCATTGCCCGCAGCCGCATCGCCTTTACCGCAGCGACGGGCGATAGCAAAGAAATTTTTTTTATGGAGTATGACGGCTCCAATTTGCAACAGGCCACGACACTAAAATCACTCAACCTCACGCCCGCCTGGTCCAATGATGGCGGTGAAATTGTTTTCACTTCTTATCAACGCCGCAATCCTGATCTGTTTGTGCTCGATTTAATTCGCGGCAGTATTAGTTATTTGATCAAAGATCACGGCCTGCATTCGGCGCCGGCCTGGTCGCCGGACGGGAGAAAAATCGCATTTACTTCCACCAAAGACGGCAATGCTGAAATTTATGTCATTGATGTTTTTACCAAAGCGTTGCAACGCTTAACGCAACATCCGGCCATTGATGCTTCGCCGAGTTGGTCTCCCATCGGCCGCGAAATTGTGTTTACCTCGGACCGGCTCGGCAATCCGCAACTTTTTGTAATGGACGCGGAGGGCGCCAACCTGCGCCGCCTGCCGGTGGAAATGAGCTACAACGATTCGCCGGCCTGGTCGCCGCGCGGTGATAAGATCGCGTTTGTCTCGCGCGCGCCCGGCGGTTTTGATATTTTTGTCTATGACATCATCACGCAAAGCGTCACGCCGCTGACCAACAATGCCCGCACCAATGAAGATCCTTCCTGGTCGCCGGACGGCTATCGGCTCGCGTTTAGTTCAACCCGCGACGGCCGCAGCGATATTTATTCGATGATGTGGGATGGAACCGATGTGCGGCGTTTGACTTTTAAAGGAACGTGCACCAGCCCGGCATGGTCGTTAAATGTCCGGCCGGCAGAAGATTTTTTGTGTAAAGATTAACCAAGGAGATGAACATGTTTGCTTTTGCAGAGCAACAACCACGCGCCGCGGCGCCGCTTTCTAAAACCGTCGTAGTCGCGCTTTTTTCACTTTCACTGTTTTTCACCGGATGTCCCAGCTCAAAACAAGCGCTGCAAACACCAGCCAGCGATCCGGTTGAGCCGGTGGTGACGCGTGAAACAGAACCGGAGGCGCCGGTTTACAAACCCCCGGTCGAAGAAACGCGAACCGCAACCGAAAATGCTTCGGCTGTTCCGTTCATTTTGCAAAATGTTTATTTCGAGTTTGATCGCTATGATCTCACTTCGGAAGCCCTGCAAACGCTGGCCGACAATGCGCGGGTGTTGAAAGCGCATCCGGAAGCGCGCGTGGTGGTTGAAGGCCATTGCGATGAGCGCGGCACCGTCGAATACAACCTGGCGCTGGGCGATAAACGCGCCAAAGCCGCCCGCGACTATATGATTTCGCTCGGCGTCAATGCGGCCCAAATTCTCACCATCAGTTACGGCAAGGAACGCCCGCTCGATCCCAGCGAGACGGAAAACGCGTGGGCGAAAAACCGCCGTGCGGAATTTGCGCGAAGATGAGTCGCTGGTTCCGGCTGCGCGCGGCTGGATCTTTTTGCTGATATCACCCATTTCGTTGCAGTTCTTTTTTGTGGCGCAAATTTTTAAAACTATAATTGAATTTCTTTATATATGAAAAACCTGCCGGGTGTATTGATTGCAGTAACGCTACTGGTGGCCTGTGGTTGCGCGACGCGCAAAGAAGTCGTCAATCTCAAAAACGATTCTTTCTATATTCGTTCGCAAATTGATTCGTTGCGCGCCGAGCAGCGGCGTTTGCGCGCGGCCATCATCCGGGTCACCAATTTGACGGAACAAAGCACGGAAGCCAATAATCGCTTGCGCGCGGATATTCAAGTGCAGCTTACACAACTCGCCGAGCAATCGCAGATTCTCAACGATCGCCTGGAAGAAACCGGCCGGCGCATCTCCAGCCTGCCCTCCAAGCTGCGGATGACTACGCCGGTCATCGTCTCCAGCCCGGATAGCGCCAACAAAACGAGCCGCGTTGATACGGCGCAAGTCAATGCTGCGGCGCGCCGCAAATTGGATGAAGCGCAGCGTCTATATGATTCGGCCTATCGCGATTATGTGAAAGGCCAATACGCGCTGGCGCAGCAGGGGTTCTCGCAATACGTGCAAACTTTTCCCGAAAGCGATCTGGCCGACAACGCGCAGTATTGGATCGGCGAGTGCAATTATTCGCAGAAAAAATACGAAGAAGCCATTCAAATTTTTCAAATCGTGGTCACGCAATATCCGGACGGCGAAAAAGCTCCAGGCGCGCTTTTGAAAATGTCGTACGCGCAATTGGCCTTAGGCAAAACTGCAATCGCCAAAGAGAATCTGGAGCGCCTGCTCAAACGCTTTCCACAATCCAATGAAGCCAGCTTGGCGCGCTCGCGCTTGCAAGAGTTAAAAAACTGACCTTTCGGCTTCGTTCAAGACGACAATCCACTCGCGCGGGCCTTTTAAACCGCGCGAGTGTTACAAAAAAAAAACTAAAAAGTCCTCACCGTAAATTTTCCCGCCACCTTTATTATTTTACCTCACAAGTTCATCATTTTCTTTCTGCATCTTCCCTGCTCTGCCGGTATTTTTGCGGTAAATTAGGGACTGATTGACAAGATGACCGGGATGTCGTGCGTGGCCGAATGAATTCCATCGCAAGCCTTTTCGACACCCGCTCCATTCTGCCCCGACAGACAAACCGGCTGTGCAAATCATCAAGGTCAAGCTTCCCATTCGCATATTGCTCTTTTATTCATCTTAAATCAAAGATTGCCATCGGGCAATCCGGTTTGTAAAATCGAAAGCTCTGCTTGGTCTTACCGCCCAGGAAGCGCGGCGAGAAAGAGTCAGGCTTTTTAATAAGGCCGCAAATTACTGTTTGTTAACTTGGGCCTGAGACAACACCTGAACGACATGGACGTTACACCACTCTGGAGGCTGCATCTTATGGAAAATGTGTTTCACTCGTTTTCACTCAACTTGAACCGGCTTAGCCGTGTGAAAAAAAATTATCGACGCCTTTTGTTGCTGGCCCTTGGGCTTGGCCTGTTTGGCCCAACCCCGCAAGCACTTGCGCAGATCAATGCCAGCCGCGGTCCGCTGATTGTCCGCTCCGCGTGGACACTCGAACCGGGCCATCTCACCTTGCTTACCCACACGCGCTTTTTCGGCAAAGTTACGCAACAAGTTGGGAAAAACGGTACGAACGCCGTCACCATCTGGGATGTGCAAGGGGGCATGTCACTAAATTATGGCCTGAGCAAAAACATTGAAGCCTCGTTCGTTCCCGTCATTTATCAGGACACGAATAAGCGCACCGGCAAAGGTTACAATCTTCTCGACGATCTGTTTTTGCTCGTTAAAGTCGGATCGCTGGGCAGCAAAGGCGGCTCATTAAAATACGGCTTCGACCTCGGCATGCGTTTTCCGACCGGCAAAGAGCATAACATTATTTTTGAGCCTTATTCCGCCGGCAAAACCAGCTTCGGGGCGAACGCGATGGTCTCCTACGCGCGCGATCCACTGTATCCCGAGGATGGAATGAGCGCGCATTTTAATATTGGCTACTGGAATCACAACGATGTCGGTGCGCGCTTGACCCCGACGGATGTTACACGCGACACGGTGCGCGTCTTGACGATGACGCAGGAGTTGAATTACGGCGCCGCCATGCTTTTTCCCTTCGACAAATTTGATTTTCGTTTTGAAATTCATGGCCACAAATTTCTGCAGAAACCGCCGGTCACCGCCTTTAGCCGTGAAGACGTGCTATATATTAGCCCGGGCGTGACGTACAAGCCTTATCGCTGGATGACGATGTTGCTGAATGCCGACATTCGCGTGACCAATGCCGCCGACGAAACCGATTATAGCAAACCGGGGGTTAACAAAATTGCGGACTTGCCGAATTATGCGGATTGGCGCATCACCCTCGGCACCAAGCTGAATATTCTGCCTACTTCCCTGTATGCTGTTAGTGAGCGCGACATTTTGATGAAAAAAGCCGAGAGCCGTCGTGAGCTTTTCGAGCAGATTATCAAAGAACAGCGCGAAACGGAATCTGCCGAAGAAGAACTGGA
>CAYUVM010000334.1:0-5518 GCA_964447935.1 uncultured Cytophagia bacterium
ATGCCGAGCTTGATTTACTTTCCAACGATCTAGCGGGCGGACGCAACTCCCGCTTGTACAAACGGCTCGTCTACGATCTGCAAATTGCCCAGGATGTTTCGGCTTTTCAAAATTCTGGCCGCCTCAGTTCATCGTTCATTATCATTGCCACGGCGCGCAGCGGCCATTCGCTCAATGAACTGGAAAAAGTGATTCAGGAAGAAATCGACAAACTGAAAAATAAGCCGCCGGCCGAGCGCGAACTGCAACGTGCCGTCAATCAATATGAAGCGAGCTTCCTGCGCCGGCTTGAAGCCGTCGACGCCAAGGCCGATCAGCTCAACAACTATTTTATGCTGACCGGCAATCCCGATTATTTCAACGAAGATATGGCGCGCTACAAAGCGGTGGCGCCGAAGGATCTTCGCGCCGTCACCTTCACGTTCCTGCGTGACGATGGTCGCATCATATTAAGCATCGTGCCTCAGGGCAAAAAAGAAATGGCCGCCACCAAATCCATGGATTAATTTATTGACTTATTGGCTTACGAGCACATTGTTACGATAATTAATTAAAGTCACGTTGAGCGAAGCCGAAGGCTGACGTCATGGTTCGACTTCGCTCATCATGACAAAAAACTAAGATAACAATGTGCTGATTATTGCAGGCGTGGAATTTTACGGAGAGTCTTTCTTATGAAGCTACTTAATAAAGGTCGAATTGTTGCCGGGCTCGGATTGTTGTTTTTATTCTGTTCGTATGCTTTCGCGCAGGTGCCGGATCGCAGCAAAGCGCCGGAGTTGGGGCCGCCGCCAGCGCTCAAATTGCCGGCCATGCAAAATCTCAAATTGTCCAACGGCCTGCCGGTGCGGTTGATGGAAAAGCACGACTTGCCGTTGGTGCAAATCAGCCTGCTGCTCAAAACCGGCTCGGCGTTCGACCCGGCCGGTAAAACGGGGTTGGCCAGCCTGGTGACGGCGATGTTAGATGAAGGCGCCGGTACCCGCAACGCCTTACAATTGGCCGATGCCATTGATTTTCTCGGCGCGGATATTTCCGCCGGCGCCGGCATGCACACCTCAAGTGTTTCACTCAATACGCCGTTGGCGAAACTCGATTCGGCGCTGGCGCTGATGGCCGATGTGGCATTGCGGCCCACTTTTGCCGCCGAAGAATTGGAACGGCTGCGCAAAGAGCGTTTGACGACGCTGATGCAATGGCATGATCAACCGCGCTCGATTGCCTCGGTGATGTTTAATCAAACCATATTTGGTACGAAGCACCCGTACGGCTTGCCCACGCTCGGCGATGAGAAAACGTTGCGCAGCTTTCGGGTGGAAGATTTAAAGGGCTTTCATAGCACTTATTTTCGCTCGAACAATGCGACATTGATCGTGGTCGGCGCGGTGACAGCAAAAACTATTTTGCCAAAATTAGAAGCGGCATTCGGAAAATGGGAAACCGTCAAAATTCCTGTCGTTTCGTGGTCACCTGTGGCGCAGGTGCAGAAACGCCAGCTCTGGCTGGTGGACAAACCCGGGGCCGCCCAATCGGAAATTCGCATCGGCCGTCTCGGTGTGCCGCGGTTAACGGAAGATTATTATGCGTTGGTAGTGTTGAATACGATTCTCGGCGGCTCGTTCACGTCGCGGCTCAATCAAAACCTACGTGAGAAACACGGTTATTCCTATGGCGCCGGTTCATCCTTTGGCTTTCGGCCTTTGCCCGGCCCGTTTCTCGCCAGCGCCGGCGTGCAAACTTCCAAAACCGATTCGTCGCTGATTGAGTTTATGAAAGAGTTGAACGCGATTATGCAACCAGTATCGGATAGCGAATTGAATCGTGCCAAGAATTACGTGGCGTTGAGTTTCCCGCAGGATTTTCAATCGCTAGCGCAAATCGCCGGGCAGCTTGAAGAGTTAGTCGTCTATGATCTGCCGGCAGATTATTTTAACAATTACATTCAACGCATTCTCGCCGTCACCAAAGACGAGGTGTCTCGCGTTGCGAAGAAATATCTCGATCCGGAAAAAATCGCCATCATCGTTGTCGGCGACCGCAAGGTCATCGAAAAAGGCGTGCGCGCTTTGAATCTCGGCCCGCTGCAAGTCCTGACCGTTGAGCAAGTGCTGGGCAAACCACCGGCGCTGGCCGGCACCGATTGAGACGCCAATTTAATTCGCTGGATCCGGAGGCCCACGAAACTCGCAAAATACACCAAAAGAATTTAGTGTCATTTCGCGGGTTTCGTGGGTGTAAGTGTGAATAGAGTCCGGTAAAATCGTTTAGGAAAATGATGAATAGGATTTTGCTGTCATGAAAGAAATATTGCAACGCTACGGCCCAGCGCTGGCTTGGGCAATTCTATTGTTTGTGCTCTCGTCAATTCCGGATCTCGCTTTTCCCGTTACCGTGTTTAGTTGGGACGATAAAATACATCATGCCGCGGCTTACACCCCGCTGGGATTTTTACTGTTACGGGCGATCGCCGGGAAGGGCGTATGCCGACGAAAAGATTTATGGCTGGCAATCGTTATTGGCGTGCTTTACGGCATATCCGATGAGATTCATCAGCATTTCGTGCCGGGGCGTTTTATGGATTGGACCGATGCGGCGGCTGACGCCGTTGGGGTAACGTTGGGGAGTGGGATTTTCGCTAAATGGCGGGCGTATCAACTCCGGCGCCAGTCCTTGGCACCCAAAAGCAGGGTCAAAACATCGACGATGCACCGAGCGTCGTGATCGACAAAGTTTTTAGATTTGCATCGCAGGCCGTCGCATAAGCCTGCCCCTTGCACCGCGCGGTTGGAATAGCCGAGGGGCTGGTATGCGTCTGGCTCGTGCTCAACAACAGCAGCAAAATGATGAATAGAATATGCCGCCAATGCCGTTGTAAAGTTCTGTTGATCGGGATTAAATAAGCGGCGAAAGGCGCGTTCCAAAAAACCACGGCGCTCGCTAACATAATCGCAATAACCGTTGATTCCATATATCGTTCCTGTAATAACGTATTCCCGTCCTAAATACTGTTTCACTACACTGGTTCGTTTATTTAGACACCCCGACCTCAAAAAAGGTTGCATCAACACACGGAGAGAGAGAAAATGCGCGTAAAAAATATCGTGCTGCTCGGTTTAATGTGGACGACACTGGCCTCGGCGCAAAGTTTTTCCGGCGGCCCGGATCGGTTGATTATCGGCGGCCACACCGGCATTTTTCGCATCAGCTACAACGGCTTCGACCGGATTTACGACAAACGCAGCGGCATGACGCCGGGCGCCAGCGCCTTGCTTAAAATCCGCCCGCCTTATTACGCCGCGGTCAAATATCATCAGTTTAAAAGAGACGCCAATGTCGTCGAAAACAATGTTGTGGTGGATACCCAGCATTGGGATGAAAAATGGTATACCGTCGGCGTGCGTTACGTTTCCTATGGCGAGCGCCGCATGGTAAATCATTTCGGCTTCGGCTTTGCTTTTTTTAAGATCAACGAAACCGGTCCGGTGAGCGTGTTTGGGCGCCAGCCCGGCAAACGCGACGCCAGCGGCTTTTTTCTCGATGCCGGCCTGGAATATCGTTTTCTCAAATATGTGTCGCTGGGGGTAGGGTTTGAAATCACTTCCGCCGGCATTGGCGGCACCAGCGGTTTTGAGGGATCAAGCGTCGGCGGCTATCATTTTAGCCTCGGGTTGAATTGGTTTGTTTTTTAACCGCCTTCTGCTTCGGCGTCGTGGGATCATTTTCCCGGGGGCGCAATAAAATTTCCTTCTGATTCCGGCTCATTCTTTTAATCTTCAACTCGCGCTTCGTCGCTACGCTGCGGTTGGCGGCAGATTCGAGATAAACCAATTTCACCGGCAGGCGGCTGCGCGTGTAGCGGCTTGCTGTCCCGTTTTGATGCGCTGCTAAGCGTTTGGTCAGATCGCTCGTAATGCCGGTATAAAAGCTTCCGTCTTTGCAACGCAAGATGTAGACCAGCCATTGTTTTGAGTTCATCGCGTTGTCCGTAATGGAGTGCAAGTTTTAGCTTGCCATTTGTTTTTCACAGCGGCGTCAAGCTAAAGCTTGACATTCCGATTTGTTTTCAATGAGGACAATTACCCCTTCTTCAACGACTTCGGACAAAAGACCTCGAACCTAAAACATCTTCCGAAACGCGGGCGGCGCGTCCACCTCAAATGATACTTTCTTGCCCGTCACCGGATGCACAAAGCCGAGCTTACTGGCGTGCAGGCCCAAACGCTGGAGGGGATTTTTTTTGCTGCCGTATTCTTTGTCACCGATGACCGGATGCCCCAGTCCGGCGAGATGCACGCGAATCTGGTGCTTGCGTCCGGTCTGGGTGGTGATTTCTAACCACGTGTATCCGGCGGTGCGTTTAGCCACGCGATAATTCGTAATCGCCAATTTTCCCACCTGCTCATCCTCCGTCACATAAACTTTGTATGCGCGATTTTCCGCAAGGTAGTTTCGCACCGCTCCATTCTCCTCTTTGACGCGGCCTTCAACGATGGCAATGTAAATACGCTCGATGTCGTGTGTCTCGAATTGCGCTTGCAGCTTTTCCTTCATTTCTTCCGAACGGGCGAACACCAAAACGCCGGAGGCTTTTTTATCCAACCGATGTACGACGAAAATCTTATTCATCGGCTTTTGCGCCTTGACATAAGCCGAAAGATAAGCGTAAACCGTCTCTTCCTTTTCTTTCTTCGTCGCAATCGTGAGTAAATTGGCTTTTTTGTTGATGACAAGCAAGTGATCATCTTCATGAAGTATATCAAGTTCTTCCGGCAAGCGCGCGACAAAACGTTTTTCGCCGATTTCAACACGGTCGCCGGACTGCAGCAAGGTTTTGCCGATGCGCGCGATCATGCCGTTGACGCGAACACGATCGTGTTCCAGCAACTTTTTAAGTGTGTTCTTCGACGAAGTGGGATAAAGCACGCGAAGATGTTCGGCGAGTGAAATGGTTTGTTTAATGGTCGAATGCACAGGTTTTATCGTTTCAACATTATACTATTGACCGGTCGAGGCGAGTGCCCGGTCAATCATTAAAAACGGATTTAACGTAAAAGCAAGATAACACGCGTCGGTGAATTTGTCAACTGCTATCAATGGCCGCAAGTAAATCCTTTAAATGAAAAACACATAGACGGGCCGCTTTGTGCGATCGGTCAGTATATCCATAACGGGAGCCATTATCGCCCCAAAATGTCATTGACTTTTTGATGACGATTCACTAATTTTTCAGCAAGCGCAAAGTCAGTGACGTTAAAGAAGAACAAAACCACGGCACTGCCAACTTTATTCAGCTATGACCCGGCAAACCAGAACTTAAAAAAAGCAAGCGCACGCAGAAATGCAAAGTTGCCGCAAAGTTTTTTGCCTTTTCTGTGTGCAACCTTAACGGCTTCGCGTCTTAGCGTGAATGCTTTTAAATGAAAATCCAAAAAAGTTGGAGCCTTTTAAAAGTTGCAAAAATCCTCAATAGTGTTCGGCATAGTTTTTGAGTAAAAAAGAAAACCTCCTGCGACTTGCC
>CAYUVM010000335.1:0-5511 GCA_964447935.1 uncultured Cytophagia bacterium
TTTGCCGGAATAAAACGGGTGCAGCGTAAAAAGCGTGTTGTACGGTTGCTCGGAAGCAAACGTGACGTCCCACGTGTGCTGCTGAATCGGCTGCAAAATACCGCCCTGCAGCGAGCCCAGCACGTAATCGCTCGTCATATAAGTATATTTGTAAACCGGCGGATTTTTTTGCTCGCCAAAACGAATGATGTTGCGCACGCGCTTGGTCTCGGTGTGAACATACGGCGTACTGCGGTCAGTCGCGATTTGCCGGATGATTTCAGGCAGGCGATAGGAACTGACCGCCCCGGCGACCGCATCCCATGAAGGATGGCGGGATTTGCCTTTGATTTCAGCCCACGGTTCAAAATTCGGTTCGCCAAAATACAACCACGCCCATTTAGTGGCCAAAGCCGTAATGGGATTAATAATATCCTGCGGATAATCGCGGCTGTGGCCGCCGCCGTAATTGCCGTGCAAATGCTCAACCGCAAAATCCGCCAGCAGATAATCGAGCAGCATCTGCACTTTTTTCTTCATCGCGGGATCCTGCGCAAAATCATACAGCACCAACATCGGTGTGATGAACGTGTTGAAATAAGTCGGCGAATCAAACTCGCCCTGTCCTTTGGTCGTTGTCAATTTGATCCAGTATTCGAGCCACGATTGGGCTTCTGCAAAGTTTTCCTGCGAACTTTTGCCATTGAACCATTGCGCGCCGTCTTCGCGCGGCCACGTTTGCGCCGCAAGATAAAGCCCGGTGTAATACATCACCCAATGATTTTCCGTGTCGCCGCGATACATCATGCGCCGGCGATAAACCTGCCGAATTTTCGTGTGAAAAGAATCCGGCAAAAGCGCGCGCGTGTGCAGGTAAGCGGCCATCAGGCCATACGCATAAAACATGCCGCCAATCCCCTCGTCTCGCGTCAGCGAATCCAACTGCGAAACGCCTTGTTGAAAGTTAGTTTGCGTGTGTAATTTCGCGATAATCGCAAAAAAATCTTTGCGGGCTTCGTGACTGGCGGCATTGAGAAAACGGGCTTTGCGTTCGTCAAACGAAGCTTGACTTCGTCCTGTGTTTGGTAAAATCGCAATGGTGATAAAGAGGATAAGCAGAATAGATTTTTTTTGAATGGCGTTCGCAATCATTGGTTCAATGGTTTCTCACGTTTTATTCCTGGCGTATTGTTCCTCAAAAAATTTTGAAATCATAGTTGAAATTGACAGATTTTAGTATATATTACAAACCATTAAAACGCAAATCTTTTCTATGAAACGTTCACAAATTAATGCACTGCAACGCGAAGCGGTGCAGTTTTTCGCCACACATCAATACTGCTTGCCGCCGTGGGCATTGTGGCGGCGCAAAAATTGGGAAGGAAATAAAGTAAGGGTAGAAGAAATCAAAACACTGCGGCTGGGCTGGGATTTAACGGATTTTGGCTTGGGTGATTTTTATCGGCACGGGTTGTTGCTGTTCACGTTGCGCAACGGCATCCTGCATCAACCAGACGCCAAAGATTACGCCGAAAAGATTATGATCGTACGTGAGAAACAAGTAACGCCGCTGCATTTTCACTGGCATAAAATGGAAGACATCATCAATCGTGGCGGCGGCCAGCTTGTGATCGAAATGTGGAATTCGACCGCAGATGAAAACCTGGCCGACACATCGGTCACCGTGAAGGTTGATGGAATTCATCGTTCCTTGCAACCGGGAGAATCTCTTGTTTTGATGCCGGGTGAAAGCGTGACATTGCCGCCCCGACTGTATCATCAATTTTACGGCGCGCCGAAAAACGGAACGGTGTTGGTGGGCGAAGTCTCACGGGTGAATGATGACAGTAAAGACAATCATTTTCATCAGCCCGCGGGCCGCTTTCCGCAAATCGAAGAAGATGAAGAGCCGCTGTATTTGTTATGCAACGAATATCCGTGAGCTGTTAACCGGTTAGCTGGTTCGCTCGTTTGCCAGTTAACTGAAAAACCGGCAAACGGGCGAACAATCAAACAGATGAACGCGAGATGATAAAAACCACAGTTGTCGGAAGCTACCCCGTGCCGCAATGGCTGCGCGTGTATGGAACCCGGGAGAGCCTGCGCGATGCGATTATGGTTGTGCTCAAAACCCAGGAACTGGCGGGGCTCGATATAATCAGTGACGGCGAGTTATATCGGTGGGATATTAACCATCCCGAAACCAACGGCATGATTGATTATTTCATTCAGCCGCTTTCTGGTCTCGACGTCAAATTAGATCGAAAGCGCCTCGATAAATTTCGCCAACAATCCGGCATGAAATATCGCTCCGAGCCGGCGGGCGTCGTGACCGGTGCGCTCGGCCCCGGCACGTTGAATTTGCTGCGCGATTGGCAGCGCATTCAACCGCTCACCCCCAAGCCGCTGAAATTCACGGTGACGAGTCCGTACATGCTTGCCAAAGTTTTGCTCGACGAACATCATCGCGATTTGCAGCAACTGGTGATGGCGCTCGCGGATATTTTAGCCGCGCAATTGCAGGGCATCGACGCGGCTATTATTCAGGTGGATGAAGCCAATCTCACCGGCCATCCGGAAGATGCAATGATTGCGGCCCAAGGTATCAATCGCGTGTTGTCCAGCGCCGCTGGAGAGAAGGCCGTGCACCTCTGCTTCGGTAATTACGGCGGGCAAACGATTCAAAAAGGCACGTATCAAAAACTCGTGGAATTTATTAATGCATTAGAATGCGATCATCTCGTGCTGGAAATGGCGCGCCGTCCGCAAGAAGAACTCACGATGTTGCGTGAAGTGAAATCTTCCATCGGCCTCGGCATCGGCGTGATTGACATTAAAGACAATCAAGTCGAAACCCCTGCACAAGTTGCGTCTCGCATTGAACACGCCGCCAAAGTTGTCGGCGTCGAGCGCATTCAGTACGTGCATCCCGATTGCGGTTTCTGGATGCTGCCGCGTTTTGTGGCGGATGCAAAGATGCAGGCGCTGGTGGAGGGAAGAAATTTGTTTGTCGGGAAGCGTTTGTAGTTGCGTCTTCAGGCGTAAAACTTTCAAATTTTGAATAAGTTTGCAGTGATGCTACATTTTCAACCGAAGTTAAAAATCATTCCTTAATTCAAATGCCCGAAACCAAAATCCAAACCGGCAATCCTATCTTCGATGAGTTTTATCCGCGCATTAAAAAATTTTTGCAGGCCGACGTTTCCGAGTTCGTGCTTGATGGCAAACGCGTGCGTGGCTATCGCAGTCCGGATTCCAAGCCGATCTGGCTGCGCGATCACACGCTGATGATGCGCGGCTACAAATATTTTGAGGCCGATATGACAAGCGCGGCCGAACATTTTGCCGAGATGCAGGCGGCGAATGGCCGGTTGTTCGATTATGTCGTCATCGGCGAAGAGCGCGAGAACTGGGCGAAATACGTGCGTGTGCCGCTCGAAGCTGATGTCGAGTTTTATTTGCCGATTGCGGTTCACGCAGCGTGGCAAGCCGCTGGCGACGATGAATGGCTGGCGCGCCTGCTGCCACACTGTGAACGCGCGCTGCAATACATGATGACGCATCCGTGGCGCTGGTCGAGCGAGTATCATCTCGTCAAACGCGCGTACACAATCGATACCTGGGATTTTGATTACGTCGAAGGCCGCACGCCGTGGTTGAATTTTCAGATTGACGATAAAACCCATTTCGGCATTTTCCACGGCGACAACAGCGGTTTATATGACGCTTGCAACAAACTCGCGCGGCTCTTCCATCATCTCGGCGATCATACCAAACAGGCCTATTGGCATGCAACCGCCGAAGGTATTCGCGAACGCACGAACGCGCTGTGTTGGAATGGAAACTTCTATACGCATCGCATTCCGCTGGATGATTTCCGCATTCCCGGTGTCGATGAATTGGCGCAACTAAGTTTGAGCAATCCGTACGCCATCACGCGCGGCTTGCCAACGCATGAAATGGCCACCGAGATTATTAAGGAATATCAACGCCGTCGCGCGAGCAGCAACGCTTTCGCAGAATGGTTCAGCATCGATCCGCCTTTTCCCAATGGTATTTTTGGCGACACCAAATTGCTGCCCGGTGCCTACGTGAACGGCGGCATCATGCCGCTGGTTGGCGGCGAATTGGCGCGTGCTGCATTCGAACATGGTTTTGAAGCCTACGGCCTCGACATTTTACAACGTTATGAAAAAATGATTCGCGACACCGGTGAAACGTATTTGTGGTATTTTCCCGATGGCAAACCCAGCACGAAGGAAACCAGTACCAGCCCCGATGCCCAGCCGACCGACGGCTGGGGGAGTTCCGCAATGCTCGGCGCTTTTATGGAAGGCTTATGCGGCATCGAAGATCGGCATAAGCTTTTTGAAGACGTCAAACTCTCGCCGCGTTGGGCCGTGACTGCATTGCAACAAGCGGCCATTGAAGTTTCTTACGGCGCTTCGACTGCAGGTTTCGGCTATGAATGGAAGTTGCAAGAAAATGGCTGTGAGCTGACGATGCAAGCAGAACAAACGAAAGTCGATCTCCATTTATTATTGCCGGCGGGAAAACGTGTTGCAAAAATTCTTGCGAATAATCACGCGATTCACTTCGCCCCGGCAACTGTTGAAAAAAGCAACTACGTGGACGCACAAATTGAAGTAAAAAAGCACTTACTGTTGCAAATTTATTTTGTTTAAATTTAAGGAGACTCATAAATGACCACCGCCACCCAATCGCATCCCAAAATCAAAGGGCTTGAACTCAGTGAGAATTTATCCGAGGCTGAGCTTGATGCGCTATGGGGAAATATAACTTGGCTGCGTCCCAAAGATCATGTCGAAAAATTGCGCCACTTTATCAGCCTCGAATTTGCGCTGACGCGCTTGCTGGCGGGATGGGTGCCGGCCTGCGGAAATTATGATTGGAAAACGCAGATTCCGCAGCGCTTATTTGAAGATATGCAGCATATTCGCCGATTGCATGAACGCTTGCAAGAATTGCCCGGCGGCACGGCGGAGATCACACCCCAGCCGGCGCATATAAAATTCATTGAAGCCATCGGCGCCGCCGAGAGCGCGGAGAGTTTTTTGAGCGCGTTTTATTTTGAGATCAAACGGGACTTGCTGCAAGCCTATCAAGATTACCGCGATCTTTGCGATCCGATTTACGACGCGCCGACCGTGTATATTTTAGAAACCCTCATTCCCGAAAAGCAGCAGCAGTTGTTGTGGGCTGCAAATCTTTTGCAGCCGGTGAAATTTAATCCGCCGTTGGTGGCGCAGGTCACGCGCTGGCGCGAATTTGTGCGGCGTTGCCTGAATATGCTCGGCAGCATTGGCAACACCATGCCAACCTGGAATGAGAAAGCAGCGCCTGTGAGTCCGGTGCAACAGCCCGCCGGTCCGGCGCCGCTGAAGCCGAAACAAGATGCGCGTTTTAAACTGATGAACCGTTTTCCGCTCAACCCGCAGGAAGACCCGACGTTTGGGACGTTGAAGGATATCATCTTCCAAAACGCGACGGAGTGGCAAGTCGTCGATCCGA
>CAYUVM010000336.1:0-5502 GCA_964447935.1 uncultured Cytophagia bacterium
CCAAACTCATGTAATTTTCCGCGCCACTGCTGACGGCGTCATAAAGGATAATCGGCTTGCCGTGGCTCGGCGCTTCACTTAAACGCACGTTGCGCAAAATGACGGATTTATAGACTTTGTCGCCAAAATATTTTTTGACGTCTTCAGCAACTTGCCGGCTCAGATTCAACCGCCCGTCAAACATGGTCAACAACACCCCTTCGATTTCCAGGCGGGTGTTCAAATGCTTTTGCACGAGGCGGACGGTGTTCAGCAACTGGCTCAAACCTTCAAGCGCATAATACTCACATTGAATCGGAATCAAGACTGAATCGGCGGCGGTGAGCGCATTTAGCGTAAGCAGACCCAAGGAGGGTGGGCAGTCGATAAAAATATAATCGTACGGCGTGGCTAAATTCGTAAACGCATTCTCGAGAATTTTCTCACGGGTAATCGCGCCGACCATTTCCAGTTCCGCGCCAACCAGGCGCACATGCGACGGGAGCAAGTCCAGGTAACCCAACTGCGTCTTCATAATGGCCTCATTAATATTAAGGTCATTGATCAACACTTCATAGACGCTGTTGCCGACGCTTTTCGGGTCGATGCCGAAGCCGCTGGTGGTGTTGGCCTGCGGATCCATATCCACGACCAGCACCTTGTGCTCGGCCACCGCGATACACGATGACAAATTCACGGCGGTCGTCGTCTTGCCGACACCGCCTTTTTGATTTGATATGGAAATGGTCCTTGCCACTTCGTCTCCGTTCAGACTCTTCCTCGGGCCGCCTGCCGTTTACTCGTCGCGGTCTCACTGTTTGCACGATACGCGACGCTCATTTTCCTTATTGGCTGCGACTCACGTTAAGAAGTTAGCGCATAATCCCGTGAAAATCAAGTCGAATTTTTCGCGCTGCGAGCATAGCGCATGGCGCATCGAGTTTTATCGACGCTTTGCGCTCTGCGCTTTGCCTTTTAGAAATACGACGACCCGCCAAATACGCTTGAACGGCCGCCGCGTTTTTCAACTTTGATGTCTTTTAGCATCGGGGCTTTGATGCCGAGACGGAAATAGAATCCCTTGCTGTAACCGGTGGGGGTCCAGAAAAACTGCATTTCCCAACAATGCAAATCGCGATGAATGGTGTAACGTTGATCAACAACTTTTTTGTCGCGCAAATCAAAACTGCCGTAAACGCCGACGCGCCAATTTTTCGTGAGCGTGACATCGGCATTATCCAGCGTGAGCTGCGCCGTCGTGCTCGGCTTCGCGGGGTTTGACCGGCTCTGGTTAATACTCAACGAAAGACTCGCCTGCCACGGCACATTGGTATCGGAGAAATATGACATGGGCGCCAATTCATTCGGTGGCAATTCCGCAATCGTTTCTTCTTCGGTGGTGTCATCATCGCTCACCGTGCGGAACGATCCCGTCGTGCTGGCGCCGCCTTTGCCTTGAAACCGGAAACCCGCGCCGACATTAAGATTCGTCAAACGCAGGAACTGCTTGTCAAAAAGCCCGCGCCCCTTCTTAAACAACAGCCGATTCACCGCGCGGCCCAGCTTCTGATCAAACTCATAAAAACTGTGCGCAGCGCTGGCATTAATCGAAATATTCTGTGCGGGGTTGGCAAACAACGAGGTGCTCAAATCCGATTGTTTAAACTCGGCCGCAGCGAAATTATGAAAACTCGAGAACGTCAACGTGAACAAATCGATCTTTTTTAATTTATCCTCCGGGCCGGCTGCGCCCGTCCGGGTTTTCATCTGAAAAAAATTGCGCAGCGACATATTCAAGCTCGCCTGCTCGCCCTGCGGCGTCACGCCGTTGAAACGATCGCGCCGGACGGTGCTGTCGTTGGAAAAATTCACCGTTTTAAAATAGCCCCATTTTGGATCGGAAAAATCCGGGCGATATGAAAAACCCAGGCTCGGCTCCATCGTATGCCGCAAGGCGCGCACCGGGCCGAGATTCGGCTTAAAGGTTCCATACAACTTTGTGCTCGTTGACGCATTATAGCTGAACACATGCAACGCCGCAAAACCTTTTTCCTGCCGGCTGCCTAAAATTTCTTTGCCCGACGTATCGGTGGTCACAAAGTAAGCCGTCTCGCGATCAAACCAATTTTCGGTAACCTGCATGCTTTGATTTAAATTCAGCCACGGAAAAATCGCTTTGATGCCGTTGAGCGAAAGGCTCAGGTTGTGATTCGCCGAACTTAATCGATCGACTTGAGAAGAATCAGAAGTTTTCGCATAACGATTTTGCGCCGCGCTGGAGAGGCTGTAATAAAAATTCTCATACCAGTGCCGCTCTTCCGGCTTGCCGCCGGCAGGCCGCCGGCGGCTCGGATCAGGTTTGCCAAAAAGCTGGCGCTGTCCAAAGTTTAGATTGAGACTGGGCAATAAGCGCTGGTACGAACCGGCATCAAGATCTTTAAACTCGCTCACCGCGGCACTGAAGCTCGCATTGCCAAAACTTTTGCTAAACGTCGCTTGCGAAGTAATCGTCCGGCGAAGCTGATCCTGGCGGTTGGTGCTGAAGAGCCGGTAATAATTGCTGCTCGAAAAACTGCCCGACGCATTCAAATGCGTCGTTGCATTGAACGGCTGGCTGTGATTAAAATTGACTTCCCAACGCCGTTCTTTCGTTTCATCAATGGTGAAATTTTTGCGCGTTAACGAGCCGCCGATGCGGCCGGTAAAGCTGTAGCGTTTGGTATAATTGAAGTTGCCATTAAACACCCAGCCGGAGCGTTCGTAATAATCCACCGTGCTGGCGAGATCGTAATAGTCGCTCATCGCCCAATAATAACCCAGCCCGCGCAAATAGCGGCCCTCAAGCTGGCTGGCGCCAAAACGTGGAATAATCAAGCCCGAATGGCGGCCGCTGCGCGTCGGAAAAAAAGCGAAGGGCAAAATCGCCATGGGAATTTTACCGATATAAAACACAATCGGCTTCGCCACTACGTTTTTGCCGACGTTGACTTTCATTTTGCGGCCCTGAAAATGAAAATGCGGATTCTCGTCGAGATCGCAGGTGCTGTAGCTGCCGTTGGAAACATAGTAAGTTTCGCCGTCCGCGCGCTTGATCTGCGAGCCAAAATATTTGCCATCTTGAAACTCCGTGCGCCCGCGCAACACGCGGCCTTTCTCCGTTGCAAAATTATACTCCATTTTCTCACCCACCATGCGCTCTCCGCCGTCCGCAAAAATCGGGTAACCCTTCTCCGCTTTGGCGAGACTATCGGCGCGCGGGCTTTTGTTCTTGCCATTGGCGGCGGGGTGCAAGAGCGAATCCGGCAACGGTTCGGCAATCAGCAAGCGCTTGTCCCAGTCGACGGTAATTTTGCCAGCTTCGAGGATCATCGTTTTGTATTTAACTTTGGCGCGGCCGTAGAGATAGGTAATTTTATGATCGAGATCGTGGTCTTCAATCTGCGCTTCAAAATCGACCGGCGCCTCGAGATCAGAGGACGCTTGTGTTGTATCAGTGCGCACTGTGTCCGGCACTCCCAACGCCAGCGAATCGGAGTTGAGGAGGGTATCGGAGAAGCGTGGCGGGGGAACTTGCGCCGTGGCGAAATAAACAGGTAAGAAAAAAACGGCGAGCGGAAAGGCTTTTAGCAAATATTTATTCACAATATGGGGACGACAAAATCATTCATTCACCACACTATTCAACTCAATCGGCGAATTGCACGGGATCAACTTTCCACATGCCTTCCACCTGCTGCAAATATCCTGCTTTGATTCGCGGCGCATGCTCAAAAACCAGCAACCAATTTTCGGCAAAGGCTTGTTGCAAAATCTTCGGCTTGAGCTCCATTGTCAATTTCGGATAAAGATCATATCCCATCACATACGTGGTTTTGAGATGCGAGGTCGTCGGCACCAAATCCGCCATGAATGCCACTGTCTTGCCGGCGCTTTGCACTTTGACGATGGTGTGATAAAGTGTGTGGCCGGGCGCAAGAAAACTTTCAACGCCGGGCAACACTTCGGTGGTGCCATCAAGCAATTGCAGTTGCGAACCGAGTGCTTCCCAATTCCACTTTATATAACTCGCGCGGCTGCGTTCATCGGGATTATTTGCGACTTCATATTCGCCGCGTTGCGCAAAATATTTGGCGTTGGGAAACGTCGGCACAATTTCACCGGAAGCATTGCGGCGCGTATTCCAGCCGATGTGATCGAAGTGCATGTGGGACATGATCACATGCGTGATATCTTCCGGGCGTAGATGCAAATCGGCGAGCTGATCGAGCAAGGTTTTCTCGCGGTGAATGCCGAACATGCCGCCAAACTTGGCATCAAATTTATCGCCGACGCCGGTGTCGATGAGAATTTTCTCCTGGCCGCGAATAATGAGCAGGCAATTCAATCCCATGAGAATGCGATTTTTCTCATCGGGCGCATCGGTCTTTTCCCACAACACGCGCGGCACGACGCCAAACATCGCGCCACCATCGAGGCGGAACAGGCCGTCGGAGAGAACAAAAATGTCGAGATCGCAGAATTTCATTTACGTTTTGGTGTAAAGAATTTTTTGAACCCCTGCTTTTTCAGCCCGCGCATTAACCGTTTGTCGTTCGTCCATAAATAGGCATTTAATTCCAATGCGAGTGCCACAATCGGCGTATCATCTTCATCAACATTTTTACAAAACGCGAATCCTCTCAGCTTATTTCTCTGCGATACAGCATGTTCACTAATAAATTTTATTTTTTCAAATATTCGATGCAATAACTCATAAATTTCCGGACCTGATAATTTGGAATGCTCGAGCACATTTTCCTTATGTTCAAACAATTCTACCATAAGATAATTCGGGGCATAAAATTCTGTGTCTTGTGCCAGAAAATCTTTTCGCAGGCTCGAGTTTTTTGATAGCAGCATCGAAAAAATAATATTTGTATCAATGACGACTGCCATTTTCCCCATCCTCCAAGTATTTCTTCTTATTTTTAGTCCACCACTCCTTTTTAATCTTTTTTGATAAATCGAGAATGCCCTCGTCAAACTCCGCTTTTTTTATTAATTGCTCAATTCGCAATCGATTAAGCAGATTGGTCAAAAAAACTTTATCCACCGATGATTTGTCGATGGTAATAATCAATTTATTCTCTCTGGATTCAACTTCAAAGACTTCCATAAGTGGCCTCGTTGTAATCGAGATGAATTAAGCACACAACTTCTATGCGATTTCCTTCAGCACTTCTCTTGAAATCACCAACCGCTGCACCTCGCTCGTACCCTCGCCGATCTCGGTGAGCTTCGCGTCGCGCCAGTAGCGCTCGACGGGATAATCCATGACGTAGCCGTAGCCGCCGAAAATTTGAATGGCTTTGTTACAGGCGCGCATCGCCATTTCGCTGGCAAAAAGTTTCGCCATCGCGGCTTCGGTAGTGAAAGGCTTGCCGTCGTCTTTCAACCGCGCGGCATGATGCACCATCAAACGCGCGGCGTGAATTTCCGTGGCCATGTCGGCGATGTACCAGCGAATCGCTTGAAACTCGGCAA
>CAYUVM010000337.1:0-5499 GCA_964447935.1 uncultured Cytophagia bacterium
CTTTTACCGGAAAAACGCAAGTTTACCGTTGAAAAATATCCGCTAAAAATACCAGCACTTTGAAATTGACATTATCCCAAGAACATGTTAGTTTGATATGAAGCCCGGCTATTTCAGGGCTGAAAACGCAAACACCAATTTCTATGCGCGAGGAAGCATCATGAACAAAAAATTTATTCGCCTTACATTCTTATTGCTGCTGGGAATACCTGCGGTGCAGGCACAGAACCAGGCGCCGCAACATGCCAAACGCGCGGATCAGCTCGTCATCACCAACGCAACCGTGATTGACGGAATCGGCACGCCGGCGGAAGGGCCGGTCGATATCGTCATCAAACAAAACCGCATTGTGAGCTTCAATCGCCCGCGGCGCGATGCCGCTTATTTAAAAAACGCGGCGGTGATTGATGGCACGGGCAAGTATGTTTTACCGGGTTTTATCAACATGCACGGGCATTTGCAGGACGAGCGCGCGGGCAAGCCGCAGCCGTTCGAGTATCAGCAAAAGCTCTGGCTTGGCTGCGGCATCACGACGATTCGCGACGTCGGCAGCGAGGTGGACAAAGCCCTCGGGCAAAAACAAAAAAGCGCCGCGAATGAAATTGCCGCGCCGCGCATTTGGCTTTACATGTGGGTTTCCGGCGCCGGCACGGAAGCGGAGATTCGCGCCCGCATTCGCGAGTTGAAATCCAAAGGCGCCGACGGTTTGAAGTGCCATCAAATGGATCGCGTCACCTACACGATCGTGGCCGATGAAGCGCGTCAAAACGGCTTGAAAATCGCGCATCACGTGGGCGTGGAAGATGCGAATGCTTGGGACGACGCGGCACTCGGCACCGCGAGTATCGAGCATTGGTACGGCGTGCCGGATGCGGCGCTGGACGGCGTGCAACATTTTCCGCCGGAGTTCAATTATAGCAACGAGCTGCATCGCTTTCGCTACGCCGGGCGCTTGTGGCGCGAAGCCAATCCCGCCAAGCTGCAAAAAGTTTTGCAGAAATTGGTTGAATCGAATGTGGCGTGGGATCCGACCTTGTGCATTTACGAAGCCTCGCGCGACCTCCAACGCGCAGTGACGCAGCCGTGGTTCAAAGAGTATTTGCATCCCGCGCTCGAAACCTTTTTCACGCCCAACCCTGAATTTCACGGCTCGTTTTTTTTCGGTTGGACGCACACGGATGAAGTTTACTGGAAAGAGAATTATCGCATTTGGATGCAAGCCGTGCTGGATTTTGCGCGGCTGGGCGGCGTCGTCACCGCCGGCGAGGATGCGGGGTTTATATATCAAATGTACGGCTTCGGTTATTTGCGCGAGCTGGAATTGCACGAAGAAGCCGGCTTCCAGCCGCTCGAAGTCATTCAACATGCCACGGCAAACGGCGCGAAAATTCTGGGGAAAGGCAACGAACTGGGCCGCCTCAAACCCGGTTATCTCGCAGATTTGCTTGTGGTGAACGGCAATCCGCTGGCGGATTTGCACATTCTTTTTCCCAACGGCATCGATCCGAATTTAGATCGTCAACGCGCCGACGGCAAAGGCGGCATCGAATGGACGATTAAAGACGGCATTCCGTATCACGCGCCAACGCTGCTTAGTGAAGTGAAAGAGATTGTGCGGGCGGCGAGGAATCAGGCCGGAACGAAATAGAAAACAAAGGCCGTGAACACGGACGGCGCGGAATACACGGATTCCCACTGATTTTTTATCCGGGAGAATCAGCAACATTCGCGTTATCCGTGTTCAACGCTTCGTTTGTCATTACTGCTCATCGAGTTGCCATATCTTTTTCTCATTTTTTCTTTTTATCATTTTTGCCCTCATGAAGTCTTTCCAAGATTACTATCCCGATCATTTTGCCCATTGCTACGGCTGCGGGCGGCTCAATGAGTTTGGCTTGCAAATTAAAAGTTACTGGGACGGGGACGCGACGATTTGCACGATACAACCCCAGCCCCATCACATTGCCATTCCCGGCTATGTTTACGGAGGGTTCATCGCCTCGATCATTGACTGCCACTGCATCGGCAGCGCGGCAGCCGCGACGTATCGCGCCGAGGGCCGCGCCATGGACAGCGAGCCGGCATTGCGTTTTGTGACGGCGGCATTGCAGGTCGATTATTTGCGCCCGACGCTGCTCGGCGTGCCGCTGGAGGTGCACGGCCTTATCAAAGAAGTTAAACCGCGCAAAGTGGTCGTGGCCGCAACGGTATCGGCGCAGGGAGAAATCTGCGCGCGCGGCGAAGTGGTTGCGGTGCAAATGCCGGAAAGTTTACTGCCGCGATAATTTCTCTTCGGGGTTTGTTTAATGCCATCGCGCAAAACCTCGCGCGCAAATTCTGCTCAACCGCAGCTTAGCAATTTGCGCATTCCATCTCTAAGCACATCCATCTCCTCCAAACCCGCACGGCTTTCCCCCCAATTTTTAAATTAAAAAACAGGCACTTACAATTCGGCGCAGACAAATTTCATTTATTTAAACAAAGATTGGTTTTGGCATTTTGTTTGTTTAAACGACTGGTTAAAAATAACATGGTTACAAAATTTAATTTTTTTCCAAGGGAGTTTATTATGCAATTTGGGTTTAAGCCAAAGGCGTTCGCCAGTCTGCAGATTACTTTGCTGCTGGCCGCAAGCGCGGTTTTTGCGGGCGGCACATTGAGCCTGTCCAAGCAGTCGAATTTTTCCACTGCGGATCGCAATTTCACGCGGCAAGACGTGCTGCACCTGCGTGTGGTCGATGCGAGTCTTGATTTCAACGACCTCAAAGACAACGAATTTCGTCTGCAGCCATTCAGCGGCGGCAATGATGTGGAAGGCAGTTTCACCAATAACCTGAATGGAACGTTCACCGCCAAGGTGCAATTGTCGACGCTCTCCAGCAGCGAAACCGCATGGGAAGTGCGCGTCAAAATTAAAGACGACGACGGCCACGAATTTGAAGAACGCATAGGCCTCAAGATCGCTAAAGACGGGGACAACGATGATATGACGGACGATGAAGTTGAAATTCGCGGGCGCATTAAGAGTATCGCGGCGGATCGCCTGGTCGTCGGGCAGTTTACTTTCCTGGTCGATGCCAGGACGGTTATTCTCAACCATCGCAACCAAGCGATGAGTTTGGCGGATTTAAAAGCCGGGCAATTCGTTGAAGTGCGCGCCGATCGCCGGGCCGATGGCAGCTTGCTCGCCACCAAAATCAAAATTGAAGACGACAGCAATGATGAGCTGGAATTCACCGGCAGAATTGAAGCCCTTGATGCCACGTCGCTGGTGGTTCTCGGGGTGAAATTTTCCGTAAATCAAAACACCGTCGTGCTCGATAATCGCAACAATCCGATCAAGTTTACGGACTTGCAAACGGGCTTGCTCGTCGAAATTCGCGCCGACCGGCAGAGCAATGGCGCCTGGCTGGCGACGCGCATTAAGATCGAAGATCAGTCAAACGACGAAGTCGAAGTCAAGGGCCTTATCGAAATGCTCGACAGCAATTCGCTGACCGTGCTTCAATTAAAATTCACAGTCAACGCCAATACGGTTGTGCTCGATAACGGCAACAATCCAATCAAGTTTACGGATTTAAACACCGGCCATCGCGTCGAGGTGCGTGCCAATCGGCAGGCCGACGGCGCGCTGCTGGCGACTCGCATCAAGCTGGAAGATTTGCCGGATGACGAGATCGAGCTTACCGGCGCTATTGAGTCGTTGCGCAACAATGCGCTGGTCGTGCTGGGAAAAACCTTCCGCGTCGGGCCCAACACGGTGGTGCTCGACAACAACAACCTGGCGATCAAATTTGCAGATTTAATAATCGGCCAGATCGTGGAAGTTCGTGCCGACCGGCAGGCCGACGGCACGCTGCTCGCGACCCGCATCAAACGGGAGGATTTGCCGAACGATGAAGTGGAACTGACCGGAAGAATTACGGCGCTCGACAATAATTCACTGGTGGTGCTCGGATTAAAATTTATCGTCAATGCCGCCACCGTCGTGCTCGATAACGATAACAATGCGATCCGGTTTGCCGATTTGAAGGCTGGCCTCGTCGTGGAGATTCGCGCTGATCGGCAGGGTGACGGCGCGCTGCTCGCCACGAGAATTAAAATCGAAGATCGTCTTGGTGTGCAGGGCGTGGTGGCTGGTTTTAACGCCGACGTTTTGAACCTCGCCGGGGTGCAAATCACGTTGAATGCCAGCACGTTCATTCGTGATCAAACGAATCGAATCTTAACCAGGGCAGATTTGCGCACGGGCGAGAGGTTGGAAATTCAGGCGCTGCCCATAACGGCCAATACTCTCGTCGCGTTGACTGTGAAAAAGGCCGGGACGCTCACCGGCATCGTGAACGCTCAAGCCGCACACAGTCTGCCGGAAAGTTTTTCGTTGCAGCAAAATTATCCGAATCCTTTTAACCCGGCGACCACCATCAGATTCAACGTGCCGGTCAATTTGGGCGAAAAAACCTTAGTGACGCTGCGCATCTACAATGTGATGGGCCAATTGGTGCGCACGCTAGCCAACGGCGCGCTTGCCGCCGGTTCTTACCTTGCCGTGTGGAATGGCGAAAATGAAGCGGGCGTGAAAGCAAGCTCGGGTTTGTATTTTTATGAATTACAGGCCGGAACCTTTAAGGCGACGAAGCGGATGGTGCTGGCGCAATAGGTCCGAAGCCTGAGGTCGTGAGTCTGAAGTCAATAAAACCCGTCTGGATGCTGTGAGCGTCCGGACGGGTTTTGCTTTTAGATTACATTCATCGCGATTTAGTTATTTCATGGCGTGGGCGCGCATTTTGCAAATTGTTTGAAGCGCAAGCGCGGAGATTAAATTTGTTCCCGGCCTTTTGCTTGTTGACTTTTTTGAAAATTTTCAGTAAATCATTTCTGGTTCCTTGTTGCTGGTTATTGGCGCTCAAAATAAACTGCCAAAAATCAGAAAATGAAGACCAGCAGCCCCAAATATGTTTCCTCATCTTCGTAAAACTTCTTCCCGGGCCGTGGCGGGTTCATCAGCCAAAAGCCCGGCGAGCGCGCGCCTGTTGCTGTGGGCCACACTCGGGCTTTTGCTTTATATCGCGTATTCCTATTTCGGCGGCAGCTATGGTTTGATTCAACTATGGCGGCTGAAGCAACGCGAAGTGGCGCTGAATCGCGAAGTAATGCGCCTGCAGGTGCAGCAAGATAGCCTGCGCCGCGAAATACAATTTTTGCAAACTGACACCACCTATATCGAAAAAATCGCCCGCGAGCGCTACAAACTTGGAAAACCGGGCGAGAAAATCTATAAGATTGTCAAGCCGGAAAAACCATGACCGCATTGGCGTCACCCCCTGAACATCATTTTGTCAACAAGCTCAAAGGTTATTTTTTGACCGGCCTGCTCGTTTTGGTTCCCATCAGCCTGACCGTCTATATTATTTATGAACTTTTCCTCGCCATTGACGGCATTTTAAAACAGGTTATCTTTGTGATGATCAGCGACTGGTTCGGCGTGCAAATCAGCCA
>CAYUVM010000338.1:0-5499 GCA_964447935.1 uncultured Cytophagia bacterium
TCCATCGTGCTCCGCTAAAAGGGGTCAAAGATTCTTGACAGAATCTGCGGGGAAATACCGGAGCCGGTGTCGGAAAAGTGCAACACCGCCAGGCGGTCTTTTATTTCATATCTGAGACGAATGTAGCCATTTTCCGGAGTGTGTTTTAAAGAATTGTCCAAAAGATTGAACAGTACCTGGCGAAAGCGCATAATATCCGCTTGAATAAACGTCGGCGGGCCCGGCTCCAGCAACACGGCAATATTTTTATCGCGCGCCAACAGGCCGGCTTCTTCACAAAATTCCTGGAGCATCTTTTGCAATGCCGTCCGTTCCGGCTTCGTTTTAAATGTGCCAGCTTGCATGGTGCTGAGACTGAGCAAATCATCAACGATGCGCTTCATCCGCAAGATTTCATCATAGATTGAGGCGAGGATTCGCCTTTGCTCTTCGACGGGCATTTCTGAATGCAGGGCCTCCTCGACTTGATTTCGCATGATGGTGAGCGGTGTGCGCAACTCATGTGAAGCCAGGGAAGAGAAGCTCAAAACTTGCCGCATACTGTGGCGCATTTTTTCAATCACTTCATTGATACGATCGACCAACTCGCCGATCTCATCTTTTGCGCTCACGGTTATTTTGGGCAATTCCTGGTCAAGCGGCTGGTGCAGTAATTTTTGCGCATACAGATTCAGATCTTTGATCGGCTTTACAAAACGCACAACTAAAACAAGGCCGCTGCCGACGACAAAAAGCAGCGTGGCCGGAATCAGCAGCAGCGAGGAAGAGAGAATTTCGTGAATGGCAGCTTCAATATCCGTCAAAGGATAGCCAACGTAGATCTCATAAAATTCGTCTTGCACGCCAAAAAGCCGCAGCGGCCGACCGCGAAATTCTTTGACCGTCACTGGCTCCGCGAAGTGATTTTGCGCCAGCCCGCGCAGCCGATCCGGCTCCAATTGCGGCGAACAAAAATATTCGGCGCCATTCGCGTCATAAATTTCGATAAATTCTTTGCGCGGGCTCAAACTGCTGCGTGCGTCGATATCCGCTTTGATATCCTCATCCGGAATATTTCGTGTTTTGTAAGCCTCAAGAACGCCATGCACCCATTCCGCTTCGGCGCGCAGTGAATTGTCGAAATCCTCGTACAATGAATTGCGAATCACTTCGACGCTGACAATACGAAAGAGCAACAGCGTAATGAGCACCAGCAGGCTGTGCCAGAAGACGATTTTAAGACGGAACGAAGAAAGCATAAGTCAGACTAAGAATCTTCTTTTAAAATGAAACCCTGCGCATAAACGGTGTGAATCAATTTGATGGAAAATCCTTCGTCAATGGCCTTGCGCAGATATCGGACATAAACATCGACAATGTTGGTGCCGGTGTCGAAGGTGTAGCCCCACACCTGTTCGGCCAGGCGTTTGCGCGTCAAAAGCTGGTTTTTGTTGCGCAGAAAATATTCCAGCAACGCAAATTCGCGCGGTGTGAGTGTAATGTCTCTGCTGCCGCGCTTCACGGTGCGTTTGAGCACATCCATCGTCAGATCGCCGGCTTGGAGTATCGATATGCGTTTGACGCCGCCGCGGCGCAAAATTGCTTCAATGCGGGCAATCAACTCGCCAAAATCAAACGGCTTCACAAGATAATCATCGGCCCCGATTTGCAAGCCTTTGATGCGGTCTTCCACTTTCTCGCGTGCGGAGAGAATCAAAACCGGCGTGGCGTAGGACTGGGCGCGAAATTCTTCCAATACCTCGAATCCCGATTTTTTCGGCAGATTCAAATCCAAAATGATTAGCGCAAATTCGCGGTTTTGCGATTTGTCGCGCGCTTCGACGCCATCGAAAGCCAGTTCGATTTCGTATCCCAAGCGCGCCAATTGCCGCTCCAGCGACCGCGCGAGTTTTTTCTCGTCTTCGACGAGCAGGATGCGGATTTTTTGTTCGTTGGTTTGCATGAACTATCGGACTCAAACAAAGTATGCGCTTGAAATGTATAAAAATTATGGCAAAGCGCAAGAATTTCCTGGCCGGTTCGACAATAGGCGCGTTTCGAGTTCAAGGATTTTATTTTTGACAAATTAAATTCTCTTTGCTTTTTTCGCAAAGATTTGAATCTTATAACTAAGAGCGGAATGATCATTTAATGCAAAAGGAGCCATGCACAGCCACAGCTATCCTTTTATGCGATTAGGCATCATCGGCGGCGGGCAGTTGGGCCGCATGATGGCGAGTAAAGCCAAGCAGATGGGCTTTTTTGTCGCGGTATTGGATCCGACACCGAATTCACCGGCGGGGCAATTCGCGGATGTTGAGATTGTCGGCGATTTTTATGATCCACAAAAGCTGCAAGAATTGGTTCGCCGCAGCGAGATCGCGACGTATGATATCGAGCATATTGACGCCGGTTTTCTCAAAAAATTATCAGCCGAATCCGGTTTTCGCATTTATCCCACCCCGCAATTATTGGAGATCATCCAAGATAAATTACAGCAAAAAGAAATTCTCGCGCAACACAACATTCCAATACCCCATTTTCAGCCAACCGCTAAAGTCGATTTCGCCAGTTGTGCGCGTTTCGGTTTTCCGCTCGTGCAAAAACTGCGTTTCGGCGGGTACGACGGTCGCGGCGTAAAAATTTTATCGACGCCAGATGATCTAATTGCCGCGCTCCCCGGCGAATCGATGTTGGAAGAGTATGTGGCGCTGGAAAAAGAATTGGCCGTGATGGTGGCGCGCAGCGTTACCGGTGAGGTCTGCTGTTATCCCGTGGTGGAAATGCAATTTGCTGCGCCGGGCAATATTTTAGAAGTGCTGGTGGCGCCGGCGCGTCTCAGCCAATCGGTGCAACAACGGGCGCAGGAAATCGCCGTGGCTTGTGTGGAAGCCTTGCAAGGTGTCGGTATTTTCGGCGTCGAGCTTTTCCTTTCGCAGCGGGGGCAACTGCTGGTTAACGAAATTGCGCCGCGCCCACACAACTCCGGGCATTACACCATTGAAGCTTGTGTGACGAGCCAATTTGAACAACATTTGCGCGCGATTACGGGTTTGCCGTTCGGCTCGACGCAGCTTTTGTCTCCGGCGGTCATGTTAAATCTGTTGGGCGAGCCGAATTTTTCCGGACCGCCCATGATTGAAGGTTTGTCCGCAACCCTGGCGATCCCGGGCTTGGCGTTGCATTGGTACGGCAAAGCCGAGACGCGTCCATTTCGCAAAATGGGACATGTTACTATTTTAAATGAAAATCTCGAGGTTGCGCTGCAACACGCCCGGCGCGTCAAGGAAATTTTTAAAATAAAAACGTAAGCATCAATCTGTCCACTCGAAAGAATCGCTGGCACTGGCTTCGGCGGGCGCAGTGGCACCGTGCTGGCGCGTAAAAAGATTCATGCAAATGGCATTTATTGAAAGGTAGTGAGGCAATTGCTTATGGCCATCCCATTGGTTGGAATCATTATGGGCAGCGATTCTGATTTGCCCGTGATGCAACAAGCCGCCGACCTCTTGAAAGAATTTGGCGTGCCTTATGAAATAACTATAGTCTCGGCGCATCGCACGCCGCAGCGTTTGTTTGAATACGCCCGCACGGCGGAAGAACGCGGTTTGGAAATTATCATTGCCGGCGCCGGCGGCGCCGCGCATTTGCCGGGCATGGTCGCCGCCATCACACCGTTGCCGGTGATCGGCGTGCCCATACAAGCTACGGCTTTAGAAGGATTGGATTCACTATTATCTATCGTGCAAATGCCCGCGGGAGTTCCCGTCGCAACCGTCGCCATTAACAATGCCAAGAATGCCGGCATTCTCGCCGCGCAAATTTTGGGCAGCAAATTTCCGGAGATTCGCCGGCAGATAAAAGAATATAAAATGCAGTTGGAAGAGGTCGTGTTGCAGAAGGCCGAGCAGATCGAAAAGCGTTAACCTGGCTATTAACGAAATCCGCCTTTCGCGTCTGCCGCGGCTGATTTGAACTTTTCATAAAAAATCGTATTCCAAAAAACGAGTGAAAGGCCGTAACCAAAATCTTCAATTGGAATCGTGCCGACGCGAAACCCGAGTTGATATGCTTCGCCGTATAAAACCACTGGCCGCCAGGTAAGAAAGCCGTTGAACACGAGCATCAATCCAATAAGTACGATGAGATAAACAAAAAATTTTGTGCGCCATAACAAGCCGGTTTTTAAAACGCGATCTGCGATAATGGCGCCGCCCAGAAAAATCAGCATCAAGCCGGTGTATTCTTTGCCACTGATAAAAAAAAGCAGCCCCAATAGTTGTAAGGAGTAAAGCCCGTAACGCAGGCGTTTCAGTTTCGACAATTTGCGATCATGCCGATAATGCAACCCGATGGCCTCCCAAATAAAAAGCGCGGCAAATGGCACGGTGAAAAAAAACAGCCATTCTTCAATTGGCAAACCGGCCAGACGGAAATCCAGCGTATATTTTTCATTGAACCACCAGTGGGTGCCGGTCACCAGAGAATCCCAAATTAAATAAGGAATGGCAACAATGATAATTGCCGGCCCCGCGTAACGCCATTTATCAACAAAATGAATCTGCCGCTCGAAACTCATGAGCAGAGGGCCCGCTAAAATAATCAGATTGAGCAGGAGATATTCGGCTTTCACTTTTGCGCCAGCTTCGCACGGAGTAGATTGAGATGCTCGCGTTCACTCTCGGTCAGTTTCAGCTTGTCGATTAAAAATTTGATGACATTGCCGAGCAGTTGCGGCTCATAACCATGCGCCTGTTGCGGGAGCAGACGCACGATTTCGCGCAAACTATGCTGGGCTTCGTCGGAACGGCCAAAAAATTTCGGCAAATAATAACACGTTGTGCCGTGAATAAACAGCGCTTCGATATCATCCGGACTTTGCACCAATCCCGCATCCATGACGCGCAGCCCGCTCTTGGCCCATTTCCATTTTTGATGCGGCCAAAAAGCGTATTTGGCCCGCACAGCCGTGAGCGAACCGATATAAGTTTGCGCGCGGCCATGCAAACTCGCCTCCTGCTTGCCAATCTTATCAAATACGGCAATAGCCGCCTCCAGTTTGGATTTATCTTTCAGGCTTTCGTAATAAAGCCGGCGCGCCTGGGTAAGCAAACTATCCGTTTCTGCAGCGTAAAGCGGTGCGGCAAAATTCCAGATGATCGCGGCCATTAAAATGACGGGCTTCCAATTTTTTTTCGGCGGCGAGATCACGTCAGCTTCCTTTTTCACCAAACATCCTATTTTGATTTTGACCCTACACCACTCTCGGCAAGCTGG
This sequence comes from uncultured Cytophagia bacterium, assembly GCA_964447935.1. Classification (GTDB taxonomy): domain Bacteria; phylum Zhuqueibacterota; class Zhuqueibacteria; order Zhuqueibacterales; family Zhuqueibacteraceae; genus Zhuqueibacter. The sequence goes on from CAYUVM010000338.1 coordinate 5,257, forward strand.
CGGCACATGATGGTAACGGCATGGCCGTAACAATCCGCGTCTTGATAAAACGCCCAACCTAACTTGTCATAATAACCTTTTTGTCCCGCCGTAAACAGATAAAGCTTTGGAACCTGCAAGTGTCGGGCCTCAGCAACAACGCGCTCGACAAGTGTGCGGCCAATGCCTTTGCCGCGTTGTTCGGGTATGACGAAAACACTCGCCATCCACGGCGAGAGATGGCGCACGGCTTCAAAGTCATCC
>CAYUVM010000339.1:0-5490 GCA_964447935.1 uncultured Cytophagia bacterium
TAAAAAGAGCCAATAAAATCGGGGCTAAAACACCAAGTCAGAAAGTTGATTTTTTAATCTCGAGTAGCGACAAATCGAGGCCGCTGTATAAATCCAGCCAGCGCCCGCCCAGTGAAATATTCCGCCGAATGCGATTGTATTTCGGCCGCGCCGGATCATCTTTGTACAGGGTCAATAACTCCGGATACTTTTCGCTGTATGGCGGCGCGGCGTAATTCATCGCTTGCATCCGGTCGGTCAACGTCGTAATCCGGCCGTCAAAAAATTCCGTATTGCGTACCAGGCCGCGCGCATCGAGAAAAATCGACGGCGCGCAATCCACAAAGATATTGTTTTCAATCGTATGTTCGCGGCCACCGCCCATAAACACGGCGCGCCCGGCCTTATAAAAAATATTACCAAAAATTGTGGCGCCGCTGGAAAAATCATCGAGATATACCGACATCACGCCCACGTACATGGGTTTTTGCAGATGATGGAAATAATTGTAGCGAATCACATTTCCGCGCATCGTATAATCGCGGCCACAATAAAACGCCCCGACGTCGTCACTTTCTTTGGCAATATCGTGCACCTCGTTGTATTCCAAAAGCATTTCGTTGCCCCAGTACATAATGCCGGCGTCGGGGGCGTCATGCAGCAGATTATGCGTGAGCCGCGTGCCCACGCCGCGCGCGTCAATCGCCGGACACGTGGTTTTGCGCACCTGGCCAAAATTATGAAAGCGCGTGTTGTCCACGAAGCTGTGGCCGGATGTCAACGTTGGCCGGTCGCCGCTGTTTAAAACAATCCCGCCGCCGCCGATATTATAAATATCACAACTCTGCACGCCTTGATAACTGCCGCCGTCGATGATGATCGCCGTCATCCCGACGTTGCGCACCGTGCAACCGGCTATGACATTGTGCTGGCCACCGCGAATTTCAATGGCGCTTTTGCGGCTCAATTCAAACGTGAGATTTTCAAAACGGAGATGCGACGCGTTGTGCAACGCCAGCAGCGGCCCGTTTAACCTCGAAATTTTCACCGCAGCATTTTCCAGCGGGGCGGGTGGCCACAGATAAAGCGTGCCGCTGGCGCGGTCGAGATACCATTCACCGGGTTGATCCAGCGCTTCCAAAACATTCAGAAAATAGAAGCGCTGTTCCTGATGAAAACCGTAATTATGATACGGCGGCGCAAGCGTAATTTCCTGCTGCTGTGGCTCCAGGCTTTCGACGGCCTGCAAGCCGTCACGCCAATCCCAGCAGAAATAACCGTGCAGCCAAATATCTTTTGCTGGTTGCCAATGCCGCGGCCGTTCGTCGTTGTAGCGAATCCGCCCGTAATGCCGCCCCACCGGAATGCCAAAACGCTTCCACTGCCAACTTCCTGCATTGATAATTTTTTCGCCAGATTGCGGCACGCTGGTAATTTTCAAATAGCCGGTGTTCGGATAACGCGCACGTTGCAAACGCGTGTCGTTGAAAAAAACTTCCAGCCCCGGGCCGTCCTTTTCACTCATCGCGGCCATGCTATCAACCGCCAGCGTCGTTTGCAGAATGTGCCCGCGAGCGTTGACGGCGAACCGCTGCACGATGGCTGGGTCTGTCACCGGCGCGAAACCGTGAATTTCCTGCCCGCCGCTGATGATGGCCGATTCTCCGGGAGCTGCTTGCCAAATGATCAGCGCAGAATCCGCGCCCGAATCTTCTTCGTTCAAGATGAGCGTTTCCGAAAGCCAATAAACACCGTTATGAAGTTGCACCGTGATGCCATTCGGCGAAATTTTATTTTCGCGCCTCAATCGCCGGGCGGTATTTTGTGCGGCCGCCAGCGATTGCAGCGGCCCATCCGTTTGCGCCGAATTGGGTTGGGCGAGTTGGCCGGACCAATCATCCCGGCCCTGCGGCGAAACATGAATCACCGTGCCGCGCGGTTGTTGCTCGCAGCCCGTTAGTAGAAGCAAGACGACCAGAGTTAATAAAAGCAGAATGCTGCGACAGTTTTTCATGCGACCGGTACTCGTTTTGATGGTTAAATTAGCTTGCCAAGGTTAAGTTTAAAATCAGCCACAGAGATCACAGAGATTAAAAAATTTGAAGTCTAAGTAAGACACCAGTCTCGGTGTATTCTGTGGCTAATTTAACAATGTCAAGTTAGTACTACAACGTTAAGTTAATACCGAGGTTTTTCAGTCGCCGGTTGAAAAGTCCCGCAAGGCTACGCCCGCAGGGGACGAAACGAACGTAGCCCCGCGATTGATCGCGGGGTATAAGTATAGTGGAGAAGATGGTACAAGTCCCAAAGGGACGATTGAAATTGTATGATGTTGTTTGGCGATCACGAGTTATATTCACTCGTCCCTAACGGGACTTCCACTGTACTTCTCCATTTTCCACGCCATAAATGACGTGGCTATTGTCACATCGTCCCTTTCGGGACGGCATTTATAACGACTTAGCGTTGTAGTATTAGAGAATACTCAATCTAAGGTTGACTGTAATCTTGCCAAGCGACCTCGGACATCGGACTGCCAACCTCGAACCTTTTCTCAAACCAGAATTTTAATCCGCACATCCGCCGCCCCGCATTCTTCGGCTTCATGAAACAGCAAAAAGGGATTTACATCCATTTCTACGATGTCTGGAAAATCCTGTGCGAGTTGCGAGAGGCGTAAAATCGTTTCATACAATTTTTCGAACGCCACCGGTTGCTCGCCCCGAACGCCTTCCAAAATTGCCTGGCCGCGAATGGATTGTACCATATCCACAGCATCTACACGGGTCAGCGGCGTCACGCGCAGAGCAACGTCTTTGAGCGCTTCGACATAAATGCCGCCGAGACCAAAAGCGAGGATGGAGCCGAAGGTGGGTACGGTATTGATCCCGAGCAAAACTTCCCGCCCGCCCGTCATCATGCGTTGCACGAGATATTGGGTTTTTTCCGCCGGGATTTGGCGCGCCTGCAATTGCGCAGCTAACTTATGAAACGCCGTGCGCAAGTCCGGCTCATTGCGCAAATTGAGCTGCACCCCACCAATATCGGATTTGTGCAACACTGCCGCCGAAGAAACTTTCAGCACGACGGGATAACCCAATTGCGCCGCCGCTTGCAGAACATCGTCGAAATTTTTGCAAACGCGATGGCTCACGCTGGGAATGCCGTAAGCCGTCAAAATTTGAAAAGCTTCGCCATCTGCGAGTTGCGCGCGGCCGGATTTTTTGGCAACCCCAATGATTTCCGCAACAAGCTCACGCTGCACCGGGAACCTCGGAAAATCATCCGACTCGCGTTCTTTCCATTTCGCATAGCGCACCATCGCGCCCAATGCCCGCGCCGCAGATTCCGGAAAGGCAAAGGTGGGCATCGTTTGCTTCTGCAATTCGGCGGCCGCGGTGGCGAGACCTTTGACGCCCATGAAACACCCGAGCACGGTTTTGTCGGATTGCGCCGCCACCGTCGAAATGCGGCGCGCCACTTTGATCGCGTCAGCGCTGATCGGCGGCACCGAGATGACGATCACCGCGTCGACATTTTCATCCTGCAAAACGTGTTCGAGTGTGAATTGATAATCATCTTCATTCGCGGCAGGCAGCAGATCAATTGGATTTGCCACGCTTGCTTCCGGCAAAAGTTTTTCGCGCAATTTTTTTTGTGTTGCCGGCGACAGCGGCGCCAACGTTAGCCCCAAATTTTCGCAAGCATCGGTGGCCATAATTGCCGGGCCGCCGGCATTGGTAATGATGGCGACGCGATCGCCGCGCGGCAGCGGTTGATTGGCGAGGCCCATCGCAAAATCAAACATCTCTTCAATCGTATTGGCGCGCAACACGCCGCATTGCGTGAACAAGGCGTCGTAAGCCAAATCGGTTCCGGCGATGGCGCCGGTGTGCGAACTGACAGCGCGCGCCCCCGCTTCGGTGCGCCCGGATTTCACCATCACAATCGGTTTGCGCCGCGACACCGCGCGGGCCAGTTGCACAAATTTTTGCGGATCGCCAAAACTTTCGAGGTACATCAAAATCACGCCGACGTTGTCGTCGTCCTGCCAATACTCCAGCAAATCATTGCCGGAAATATCGGTTTTATTTCCCAGCGATACAAACATCGACACGCCGAGATTGAGGCTGCCGGCGTAATCGAGAATCGTCACGCCGAGCGCGCCGCTTTGTGAGGCAAACGCCACTTTGCCGGTGGGCGGATAAGCCCCGGCAAATGTGGCATCGAGGCGAATCTGCGGATCGGTGCACATGACGCCCATGCAATTGGGTCCGACCATCCGCAGGCCGTGCTTTTCAACCAGGTCGAACAATTGCCGCTCGCGCGCCGCGCCTTCCGCGCCGGTCTCTTTGAAACCGGCGGTAATGACGACCAAGCCTTTCACGCCTTTTTGCGCGCATTGTTCGGCTGCCGCCAAAACTTGATCTCGCGGCACCACGATCACCGCCAGCTCCACCGGCCCGGGAACCGCTAAAATACTCGGATACGCTTTCACGGAATGCACGAAGGGCGCGGTGGGATGCACCGGATAAATCGGCCCGTTGAAATCGGCGGCCAGCATTTTATCAAATAAATTGCGCCCGAGCGAGCCAAGCCGCGTCGAAGCGCCGATCACCGCGACCGCGCGCGGCTTGAAGATAATGTCTAAGGTTTTGGACATAAGCTTGTCAATAGTTTTTCAGGTTTTATTCATGCTAAAGGAAAATCGGCTCATTGTCAAGGTAAAAAGCTGAGCATCTTGAAGCCAGATTACTTGAGGAAGCCGGGCCTGTCGAGGCTGATCTAATTTCAGTCGGTTACAAAATGTAACCGACTGAAATTAGAAGCGACGGATGGCAAAACAGAAACTTTTGAGATAACCGTTGAACTAGTTACGATTATAACTTTTCTAAAAAAGTGCTTGACTTTCGAGTATACGTTATTTAAATTTCGACATAAATTTGACGCGGGCAAAATTGCCCACCAAGTTGTGCATGGGTTTTGTTGAAAAAAGGGTATGGGTGCATTCATCCTCTCAAGCGCCATCTAGTGGCATGCCGGCAAAAGACCCACGACCTGCTGCCGTACAACTTTTTTGCCTTTATCAAGATATTTTCAAGTCAAAATTAATTGTTCGCCTCATTGCGAAATGGGCCACGAGCCGAAGCAAAACTGCCTATCGGTGTAAACATTATTTATTTATGCGAATTAAGAGTTGAAAACGAGTATGAACATGGCTGCGGCCAATCGGCCAAAGACATGAACCAGCAAGCCATTATAGGATCGTACTCGTGATGCGATTTGAATACCGGTCTTTTGTTCAATCCAATTGAAGAGCGATTCAATGGGTTGCCGGATTGAGTTGACCGCTTGTGAGAGGAGGCGATCCAAGAGAAATAATTCTTCTTGTCCTTTTTCTTTTTTGACAGGTGTCCACAACGAGAGATCCTGTTTCTCTTTTAATCGTTGATTCAACGTAACTATTCAGCTATGAAGCGAGAGGTAAAAGGGATTGCCGCAGAAAAACGT
>CAYUVM010000340.1:0-5490 GCA_964447935.1 uncultured Cytophagia bacterium
CACTGTCGGATTTGGTTCTTGGCAAGAAATGCGGCGGTTCCGATCGCTTCTCCGGGATTACGGCAAATCCGCTTGTGGGGCGCGTTGCTGACATAGTGACGAACCACGGCGGCACGGTGCTGCTCACCGAAGTGCCGGAAATGTTCGGCGCGGAGCAGCAGTTAATGAATCGCGCGATTAATGAAAAAGTTTTTCGCCGGATCGTCGCGATGATCAATGATTTCAAAAATTATTTCATTCGCCATCAGCAGCCGATTTATGAAAACCCCTCGCCCGGCAACATGGCTGGCGGCATCACGACGCTGGAAGAAAAATCACTCGGCGCAATTCAAAAGGGAGGAAGCGCCATCGTTACGCAAGTGCTTGACTACGGCGAAGCCGCGCAAAAGGGCGGCTTAGTTTTGTTGCACGCGCCCGGCAACGACGGCGTTTCCACAACCGCCGAAGTCGCCAGCGGCGCGACGATGATTCTCTTCACGACCGGACGCGGCACTCCGTTGGGCTTACCGGTACCGACGATCAAAATTTCTTCAAACTCGGCTATCGCGCAAAAGAAACCGCAATGGGTTGATTTCAACGCTGGCGCGCTACTCGACGGCACTGAGACGATGGAGAGCCTCACGCCGCAATTGCTGGATTTGATCATCAAAGTGGCATCCGGAGAAACAAAAGCAAAAAATGAAATTCATGGCTACAAAGAAATCGCCATTTGGAAAGAAGGCGTGACGCTGTGACGGGGAGCCACTATTAAAATTTCCCCTTATTGAAAATCAAAAACTCAATATGACATTGCCTCTACTCAACAAAAAAAATGTGTTATCGCCGGCCTCACAATTATCAGGGCGCGCTGCATTACCCGCACCGGCGTTTTTCGATCTACCCGAAAAAGTTTTGCAATTTGGCGCCGGCGGATTTTTGCGCGCATTTGCGGATTTTTTTATTGACAATGCCAATCGCCGGAATATATTTAATGGCCGGATCGTCGTGGTGCAATCAACCGGCGGCAGCCGCGGCAACACGTTGCGCAAGCAAGATGGCCTTTTCACCCTTTGCGTGCAAGGTTTGGTGGACAATGCGCCGCTTGAAAATTATCATACGGTCGCATCGATTAGCCGCGCACTTTCTGCCAACGAGGAATGGTCACAGGTTCTGCACTGCGCCGAAAATCCTGATTTGGCGTTGGTGCTCTCCAACACCACGGAGGTCGGTATCACGTTGGATGAAAGTGATGCGATTACGCTCAATCCGCCGCGATCTTTTCCCGGCAAGCTAACGGCTTTTTTGCACGCCCGGTTTAAATTTTTTAACGGCGCCGCGGACAAAGGCTTGATCATCATCCCTTGCGAGCTGGTCGATAACAACGGCGATTTCTTGCGCGATATTGTTTTGCAGCTCGCAAAAAAATGGGAATTGGGCGCTGCGTTTGTGTATTGGCTCGAAACGGCGAATCGCTTTTGCAACTCCCTGGTTGATCGCATCGTGCCCGGCACGCCCGTGAATGAAGCGTTGCAACAGCATTGGCAAAAACTGGGTTATGAAGATCACGTACTGACGGTTGCAGAAGTTTATAGTCTCTGGGCGATTCAAGGCGACGCTACGATTCGGCAACGATTGGCTTTTGTGCAGGCGAATCCGTCGATCATCGTCGCAAATGACATTACGCCGTTTCGCGAGCGCAAAGTGCGCATCCTGAACGGCACACACACGCTCTCGGTGCCGGCGGCGTTCCTGCTCGGCAACAAGATCGTGCTCGACAATATGAAGCATCCGCTCGTGTCAAAATTTATCAAGCGCGTGATCTTTGATGAAATCGTGCCGAGTTTGGAGGTTGATCGCGAATCTGCCACGGCGTTTGCGCATGAGGTGTTGGAACGCTGGCGCAATCCGTTTTTGCAGCATAAGCTCATTGACATTACTTTGCATTCCACTTCCAAAATGCGCGCGCGCAACGTGCCGACGATTTTGCGCTATCAGCAAAAACTGAAAAAGACGCCACCGTTCATCGCTTTCGGTTTTGCGGCCTATCTGTTGTTCATGCGCGGCGTCGAAAAATCGAATGGCAAAATTTATGGCCGCCGCGGCGAAGAATTATATCCGATCAACGACGATCAAGCCGGATATTTTTATGATTTGTGGAGCAAGGTGAATGTGAATGAGCCGCAGTCTATTGAAAATTTTGTGAGAATAATTTGCAGCAACGAGAGTTTATGGGGAACATCGCTGGCCGCACTCTCTGGATTCACGGAAGCTGTCAGCGAAAATTTAAAAGCACTCGTGCAAGACGGTGTATTTGAGACGCTGAAACGGATATTGAATTAAAGACAACCACCATGGCACGACACTGAGAAAAAATTAACTTCTTGTCTTTGTGCCTTGGTGGTTATAAAAAATCATGCACATGACGTTTCGCTGGTACGGTGCCAATGATCCGGTGACGCTGGCCAAGATCAAACAAATTCCCGGAGTGACCGGAATCGTCAGCGCAGTTTATGATGTGCCGGTCGGCGCGGTGTGGAAGGTTGAACGCCTGGCTAAGCTCAAAAATGAAATCGAAGCCGAAGGCCTGGCGCTGAGCGTGATCGAAAGCATTCCGGTGCATGAAGACATCAAGCTCGGTCGGCCAACGCGTGAGCGGTATATCGACAATTATTGCCAGAGCCTCCAAAACATGGGTGTTCTCGGCATTCCGGCTTTGTGTTACAATTTTATGCCGGTATTCGATTGGACGCGCACGAATCTGGCGTTGCGCTTGGCCGACGACTCTTTGGCGCTGAGTTATGATCATGAAGAGTTGTCGCGTATGAATTTGTCGCAGGGCCTTCCCGGTTGGGCAACGGCATATACGGCTGCGGAATTGCAAAGCTTGTTCGCGGCGTATGCCGAAATTTCTACGGAACAACTTTGGAATCATCTCGGCTATTTTTTGGAGCGCGTCGCGCCGGTCGCGTCGGCGGCCAATGTGATGATGGGCATTCATCCCGACGATCCGCCGTGGCCAATCTTCGGTTTGCCGCGCATCATCACCAACGAAGCGGCGTTGCAGCGCGTGCTCGATTTGGTTGATGTGCGCGCCAATGGACTGACGTTTTGCACCGGCTCGCTCAGCGTTGATCCCGCCAATAATTTGCCGGCGATGATTCGCCGTTTCGGCCAAGCCGATCGCATTCATTTTGCGCATTGCCGCAATGTCAAGATCACCGGCCATAAAAAATTTCATGAGAGCGCACATCCTTCGGCGTACGGCAGTGTGAACATGTTTGCCGTGATGCAAGCCTATCATGACATTGGTTTTCGCGGCCCTATGCGACCCGATCATGGCCGCATGATTTGGGGCGAAACCGGACGTCCCGGATACGGCCTGCATGATCGTGCTCTCGGCGCAATGTATTTGCAAGGGCTATGGGAAGCATTAGAGAATATAAAAAATTAAACCAGACTGCTATGACGAAATTAATTGTGCTGTGCTTTTGGAGTTGTATTTTTTCTTTGCACGCGCAGAGTGATGGTGATTGGTTGCCTTTATTCAATGGCAAAGATTTGCGCGGCTGGCGGGTGCTCAATGGCAACGCGCAATTCAAAGTCGAGGCCGGCGACATCGTTGGCATCAGCACAGTGAACACGCCGAATACGTTTTTAGCGACGGAAAAAAATTATGGCGACTTCATTTTGGAGTATGAAGCGCAAATGGACAAGGCTTTGAACTCTGGCGTCCAAATTCGCAGCTTGAGTTTGCCGGAGTATCAAAACGGGCGCGTGCACGGATATCAAATTGAGCTTGATGCTTCGCCACGGGCGTGGAGCGGCGGCATTTATGATGAAGCGCGCCGAGGCTGGCTCTACAATCTTGAGTGCAACCCCGAGGCCAAATCTGCCTACAAACCGATAGCTTGGAATAAGTTTCGTGTGGAGGCGATTGGCAACAATATTCGCGTTTGGTTGAACGGCGTGGCGACGGCGGACATTATTGACGATACGACGCCGAGCGGTTTCATTGCGCTACAGGTGCACGATATCGGAAATGATGCGGCAAAGGCAGGAAAGGCCGTTCGCTTCCGCAATCTTCGAATCAAAACAAAAAATTTGGCCGAAGCAAAATCCATGACGGCGCAGAGTATTCCTCAAATCAGTTATTTGACGAATCACTTAACGGAACGCGAAAAGAGCGAGGGCTGGCGCTTGTTGTGGGATGGCAAAACCACGCAAAGTTGGCGCGGCGCCAAGCTCGATTATTTCCCCCAAAAAGGCTGGAAGATCGAAGACGGCGTGTTGTCCGTTTTGAAAGGAACGGGCGGTGAATCGGCGCAAGGCGGCGATATTGTGACGACGAAAAAATACAAAAATTTTGAATTAGAGCTGGATTTCAAATTCACCAAGGGCGCGAACAGCGGCATCAAATATTTCGTTGACACGGATTTGAATAAAGGCGAAGGCTCGGCGATTGGCTGCGAATATCAAATTTTAGACGACGCCAATCACCCGGACGCTAAACTCGGCGCGAACGGCAATCGCACGCTGGCCTCGTTGTATGATTTGATTCCTGCTGACGCGAAGTTTTATGCTCCGAACGAGAGCACATCGAAACGCGTGAACGATTATGGTTGGAACCGCGCTAAAATTATCGTGAGTGGCAATCACGTCCAGCATTTTCTGAATGGCATCAAAGTGGTGGATTACGAACGGGGGACGCAGGTTTGGCGGGCCCTGGTGGCGCGCAGCAAATATGTGGTGTGGCCAAATTTTGGCGAGTTGCCGGAAGGGCACATTCTTTTGCAAGATCATGGTGATGAGGTTTCATTTAAAAATATCAAAATCAAAACAAATTGAAGCATGGAAATATCTCGAAGAGATTTTCTCAAAACTCTCGCCGCCGGTACGACCGGGTTGGCAATTGGCGGCTTGGGTTTTTCGGCAAAAAGTTATGCAAGAATCATGGGCGCTAATGATCGCATTGCCGTGGGCATCGTCGGCTTTTCGGATCGCGCGAAGGATGCTTTGCTTCCCGCTTTTTTAATGCATAGCGCGGAATTGAATTTTGAAATCACTGTGGTTTCCGATATTTGGAATCGCCGGCGTGATGAGGGGACAGCTTATTGGTTGGCAAAAACCGGACAAACGATTGCCACGGCGCGCAACAATGAAGAGCTTTACGAGAAACACCAAGTTGACGCCGTCATCATCAGCACGGCGGATTTTCAACATGCTTTGCACGCGGTGGAAGCCGTTAAAGCGGGTTGTGATGCGTATGTTGAAAAACCATTTGCCGAAACGATGTCGGACAATCGCGCGGCCTTGCGCGCCGTAAAAGAGAGCGGCAAGATTGTGCAAGTCGGGTCGCAAAGAAGAAGCGGCGCGAATTATCTCGCGGCTAACGAGTATATTAAATCTGGCAAGTTCGGGCCCATCAGTTTTGTGGAAATGACCTGGAATGTGAATCAGCCGGGCCGTTGGCGCCGGCCGCAATTGGTGGCGTCCATCAAAGAATCCGACACC
>CAYUVM010000341.1:0-5476 GCA_964447935.1 uncultured Cytophagia bacterium
AGCATTGGGATACCACGAGTTCACCACCTGCTGGTCGCCGGTTGTGCTTACGACGCCGCGCGGCACCGCCGGCGCCTCCGTGTCCGATTCCAGTGACTGCTCGATGCAACCACTTAACCAGGCAAGACTGAACAGACTCGCCAAAACTTTTGCGTGTAACGAAAATTTTTTCATGGCAAATTTCCTCCAACAAGCTTATTTTGATTTCATCACGCGAGCGGGAGACAGAGTTATATGACATAAGTTGCCGCACTTACACATGGTGAATTAATTTCTGTCTCCCGTCGCATTCTACTCTGCAATCAACTTCTTCGCATTCGTGTCGTTGCTTATGCATTCACTTCCCATACTTGCAACGAATATGCCATGACTCTGCCTATGTAATTCTTACGGATACAATCGATTTAAAAACAATATGTTTAGAGGGAGACGGAGGAAAACGTTTAGAGTATGTGGAAGTGAAGATGTGGTAAATCGACGCGGGAGTGATTAGATGCTTTTCAACAGGTGTGTGTATCTGCAAATAAAAAGGGCGTATCCAATTATGGAAACGCCCGTGAGAAACCTCATCGCCTTACTTTTTCATGGGTTCTTGTCCCGGCATAGGAATCATGCCGAGTTGTTGCATCATGGCTAAGTCGTCATTCAATCCCCAATGTTCGACGGCTTTGCCATTGGCAAAACGCACGATATCGAGACCTTTGACTTCGATCTTTTTACCGGTAGCGGGCATGCCCATAAATTCGCCCGTATTGGTGCCGCGCATGGTGGTGTAGGCCCACACCTTATCACCCTTGGCGATGATGTCTTCGACGGTGATTTGCAAATCCGGAAAGCCCGTGCGGAACATGCCCATCATTTGTTTCAATCCCGCTTTGTCCTTTGGCGAGTCAGGTGTCGGCGTGTAATGCTCGACAAAATTATCCGCAACCAACTCATCGATGGTTTTCATATTGCCCTTGGCCATCACTTCATCATAAAAGCGCCGCATCGCAGCGGTGTTCTTTTCTTCATCACCCGCGGAGGTGAAACCGAATGAAATCACGCCCAAAGTAACAACTGCAAGCAATACAGTAAAACTCTTTTTGCCGTTCAACATAATAAAACTCCTCATAATGATTTAAAGTTCTCTATCATCCTGCCCTAACAGAGAATAAACAAACCCGCGGCAGATCGGATAAACTTTTAAAGGTTTTGGGGAAATCATCCCAATTTCTGGCATTTAAATATAACTTATCCCGCCCTCACCAAGCAAGGCATTTTTTTTCAATTTTTTCGAAACGCTTCGGCGACAATCGCGGAGTCAAAAAAATGGTGAAATTTCGTCACTTTGCCGTTCTGCAAATGCCATTTCATGGCCCAGTCGGTTTCATAACTTTTGCCGGTGGCTTTACTGCGGCCTTTGATAAAACCGAATACTGCCACCGTGTCACCTTGCGCGACAAACTCGCGCGGCTCAAAGCCTAAAGTATCTTGATGCTCGACTAATTTTTGAAAAAACGAGCCAACCCCTTGTGCCCCGCGATATGTGCCACCGAATGGAACGCCTTCCGCGGCGGTATGAATCCATTCCACGTCGCTCGCCAGCGCATTCAAAATCGCCGGCACGTTGCCTTGCCCAAATGCGGCATAAATGTTTTGGATGATTTGGGTATTTTCTTGCGCGGTCATGGTCATTGCTCCTTGCTGTTAAAAGGTGGAAAATTTTGAAAGCTCTGCATCGGTAATAATACGAAGCAAGCGGGAAATTGGATTACATAAAACAAGAATATGAAAATTTTTTCACACCCTTTAGTTTATTTTGAGAACGCCTTAAAAGACTAACGCGGCCTTCCTCCGCGCGGACGAAACACGCTTACTTTTATCACCTCGCCATCGCCCGTACAACCGAGCTTAATTGAGTTTGTCGCGTTCTTTTATTATATTGCTCTATGCCGCTGAAGCTGCCAAAGCACACGTAAACCTTTGAGCAAACGTTCGCGGCGAATTATTAGTGATGAGGAGAAAACGACATGCGCTCAAAAGCAACCGCCGCGTTTGAAATAAAAAGTTGGAGCGAGAAGCCCTATAATGAAGGCGCTGGCTTGCCGAAACTCACCCATGCCAGCGTGGCTAAATCTTTTCTTGGCGATATCGAAGGCGAAAGTACCTTACAATACTTGATGATGTACCGCGAAGACGGGTCCGCCAGTTTCGTCGGTCTCGAACGCATTGTCGGTCGGCTCTGCGAACGTTCGGGAAGTTTTGTGTTGCAACATATCGGCACTTTCGAAGGCGGTGTGGCCAAAGCCCATTATGTCGTGGTGCCGGGTTCGGGCACCGGTGAACTGCGCGGCTTGCGCGGCGAAGGTGACTTTGCTTTAGGACACGCGCAACAATATCCGCTGCTGCTCGACTATGATTTTGAATAAGGCTGCCACCCAGCGCAAAATGCGCTGAATGTCATTATTTTTCATTCCAACGAAACCGCCGCCCAATAAGCTTAATCGCGCCGGCCGGCGCCATTCGTTTTTCGCTTTCAAAAACTTGTGCGGCAATGGCATAGTCTGCCGCATTTGTGTTCACGTTTAAAATTACGATTCGTCATTCATTTATTGGTAAACCAGGCACCCGCGCGCTTCCAGGCGCTGCAACCATTCCGGAGGCGACAAGGCTTTATTCCAGCGCAGATCAAGCTTTTCAAGGTGGGGTAATTGCTCAAGGTTTGCAGGAAGAGAACACAATTTATTCGCGCGCAAATCGAGATACACCAAATTTTGCAAATGTCCCCCCGACTCCGGAAAAGTTACCAATTGGTTATTAGGTAAATTTAGCTCGGTGAGGCGCGTGAGGTTGCCGATCAATTCGGGTAGAGAAGTCAATTCGTTGTCTTGCAAAATCAATTTTCGCAGATGCATCAAATCACCGGTCGCTGCAGGCAGTGAAACGAGTTTATTATTCTGCACATGCAGTTCTTTCAGGTTGTGCAACTGGCCAATCGACTCGGGAAGCGCAGCAAGCTGATTGTTGTATAGTCGCAACTCGACAAGTTTGGAGAGCTTGCCGATACTTTCCGGCAGCGCAGACAATTGATTGTCGGTGATATTGAGGTAAATCAGATCGTACAAATTCGTCAGCGCATCAGGAACGATCTGCAATTGATTATTGCTTAAATAGAGAAATTTCAGACAGTGCAAATTTCCCAGCGCTGCCGGCAGGGCTGTTAATGCATTATGCCCGAGATCCAACATTTGCAGATTGGTCAAATTACCAACGCCTGCCGGGAGAAATGAAAAATGATTTTCAGCTAAATTTAAAGTGCGCAGGTTTTTTAATTGCCAAATCGACGCAGGGAGAGTTGCCAACTGATTGCCGTATAAACTCAACGTCGTGAGTTTGGTGAGCCGGCCAATGCTGGCCGGAAGCGTGGTGAACCGATTCTTATCCAGATAGAGTGCTTCCAGATCGGGTAGGTTGTCAAGCGCATCCGGAAACGAGGTTAATTGTTGGCCGGTTAGATCTAATTCTTTTGTAGTCACAATGTTTTTTTATTCGACTCATTGTTGCATGTCCCGCTATAATGTGCCACCATTTTCTGCGCCTGTGTCAACAGCATTTGCCGCAATTCCGGAGGATAAATAATCTCGGCTTCACCGCCAAATCGCAGCAACCAATCAACCATCACCTTCAAAGACGGAACGAGGTGGGTCACGAGTAGCCCGCCATCGTCCGTCGGCTCTTGCGACACACCGAAAAAATAACTGTTTCTGGCGCGATTGGCTACGGCCGGTTTGAATTTAACCCGAACTTCGTGCGGATGGTCGATCTTGTTGGAATCTTGAATGTATTGCTTGATGGAAAAATCTTCGTGGGGAGCAAAAACCTCGTCTGCCGGTTGGATGGATTTAATGCGATCGGTGCGGAAGTCGCGATAGTCCTGGCGTAGGCGGCAATAAGCGATTAGATGCCAGTTGTAGCTATAATAGAGTAGCGCCAGCGGCTCGATACAGCGCCGGGTAATTTCATCTTTGGTGTTGGCGTAATATTCCATCTTCAACACGCGGCGATGCACGACAGCATCCTGCATTAGCGTAAGGACATCATCGCGAAAACCGTTGTGCGGATGCGCCGGTGGCATAAACACGGCGGTCGCTTGCTGCAAACGCTCCAGAAATTCCTGCCGCTCCTCGGGCAGCACCGCGCGAATTTTTAGCAGGGCGGATTCCGCATGTTTTTTCAGCGAGGCATCGGTGAACCGCTGCACAAATTCGCCGCCCACAAACAACGCGCTCGCCTCTTCTTGCGTGAACATCACCGGCGGCAGATGATAGCCGTCAACCAAACTGTACCCCTCGCCGGTCTCAGCGGCAAGCGGCACGCCGGCCTCCTGCAACGCGAGCAAATCGCGATACACCGTGCGCACGCTAATGCCAAAGTGCTCGGCAATATCTTGTGCGCGAATGAGACGGCGGCTTAGCTGCAACAATACGGTGGCGACGAGTCGATCAAGGAGATTCATTGATAATAAATCTGGATTCAGGTGAATGACGGTTCGTCACAAAATAATAAACCCGTTGCTGAAAAGCAAGTGGCAAAACCAATCTCGAAATTGTAAGGATAAGTTGAACAAACCAATGGTAAATTTCGAAATCGAAAGAGCAGCGTTACGAAATGAGAAAATCGCGTTGCTGAACACGTGATTTTTTTGATAAAACGCTATGTCGTTTTTTTGCGACAGTAAAATTTAAAGGACGCTAAGTTATTGACCTGCTTTATACTACCATGCAAAGTTAGTCTTGATCGCGCATGGCAAGAATAAATGTGCGGTGCGTGGCACACGCTTTGTAAAGACTATATCCGGAAGGCGAGAGACTCAGGCTACGCCTGTAAGGTCGAGCCTCTTGCACAAAACTCCGCAAGCTCGTAATTGTCAGTTGAAGCCGCGAACAGGACGTTCGTTGGAGCGCGAAGGATGCGCAATAGTTTTAAAATGTAAATTCACTCCTCAGGACGAGGAGATGACTTTGCATCAGGATGCGGGCGCTGAATTTTGCGCCGGTCAAAGTCACAACGGAATTGCAGCGGTACATACAAATCAGGACAGCCGTCGAGAAATTCCGTCCGACGACCCAAAATCTCGAGCCACTCATCATGCACTGCAACTTGGAACCGGCTCGGGATTCGGTTTGCGCAGTTTGAGTCGCCTCTGATGCGGCGCCTCAAGCTTTTTTTCAAGCACGAAAATCACGCCAGGGATATTGGCTGCGACCTTCCCCGTTGCTGAATCCGGTTTTACGTAAAAGAAATCGTTCGCCGGGAATCGATCGGAATACCTGCGACATCGTTGATATTTCTAATGCCGGCCAGTTGGTTGCGCCGGTGTTCGAGATGAACGAGTGCCTGTCATTAGGTGAGGGCTACTCGCAAGGTGAAAATCCTTCTATGGTGGAAAGCGGGCCCACTGCTTCGGATTTATTCTCGAACTGCGCTATCACAG
>CAYUVM010000342.1:0-5450 GCA_964447935.1 uncultured Cytophagia bacterium
AGAGCATTATCAAGTCGCGCGGCAAGTGCAGCTCATTTTGCAAAAGTACAAAGATTTGCAAGACATCATCGCGATTCTCGGCATGGAAGAGCTTTCCGACGACGACAAGATCGCCGTCAACCGCGCGCGCCGCATTCAGAAATTTTTGAGCCAACCGTTCTTCGTCGCGCAGGAATTTACCGGCACCCCCGGCCGCTACGTTCGCCTCGAAGACACCATTCGCAGCTTCAAGGGCATTGTCGAAGGCAATTACGATGATCTGCCGGAGCAGGCGTTTTACATGGTCGGCACGATCGAAGAAGCGATTGAAAATGCGAAGAAGATGAAAGGGTAAGCAAAACTCCTACTCTTAGTCGTTCTCCTACTCTTACTTGAGCTTTTAAATTTATAAAGCGAGTAAGAGTAAGAGTACGGGTGAGAGAAAGAGCCTGAGAGACCATGGCCAAATCATTTCAACTCGAAATTGTCACTCCGTTTCGCAAAGTGTTCTCCGAACCAGTGACGGCGATTATCGCGCCCGGTGAAGAAGGTTACTTCGGCGTTTTGCCGGGCCACACGCCGTTGCTCACCAGTTTGCAAATCGGCTATTTGAAAGTCGAGCAGGGTGAGCGCGTGTTGTACTTTGCCATTTCCGGCGGCTTCGCGGAAGTGTTGCCCGCCGGCGTGAAGATTTTTGCGGAGACCGCCGAGGCCGCGGCGGAAATTGACGTGAAGCGCGCTCAGAGCGCCAAAGAGCGCGCTGTGCAACGTTTGCAAGAAGGCCGCAAACAATGGGATTTGGAAAGCACACGCGGCGCAATGGCGCGGGCCAAGAACCGTTTGGAAGTGGCAGAACGAGTCTGATCACGACCATTGGCGCGCAAGGCGATTTTGCACAAGCCGGCATCATTTTTTGATGCCGGCTTTTTATTTTTAGTAGAGGCTGTCAAGATTGGCACGAAGAAGTAACTTCATCATTCTGTTCTCCATTCCACTCGTTTTGGATATAAAAAAAGTGGATATGAAAAATCAGCTTGACTAAATTCTCAGCTTTTATTAACATGCTGGGTAGTAGGGTTGGGTTTGCTTGCCGTAAGCTTCCGTGATGCAATTTAGTCAGGGACGACAAAATTTTTTTTGGTCATGGCGAAGGAGGAAAATTGTTCTGAAAGTGGTTTAATGCTTCTGCAAGGATATCACCGTGTTCGAATTGGTATCGAGTGCCAAGACAGATCACGGCCAGCGGCCAAGCAATGGGTGGAATCAATCGCGAAGAAAAACGAGGAACTCGGCATCAACAAGACTGTTTTGGCCTCATCCTCAGGCTTCTACGCGGCCGCAAGGCGGCGGGCAGAGTCGCTCTTCACGAGCGTCTTTGACATTGCGCGTATAAACAAGGCCGACTGGCCCACAGAGGTCTTGCGCAATCCGAAGCTACCCGTGCGCGACCGTAGCTCGGAAGTCATCAAGGATGGTTCGGGCTTTCTTAAACTTGGGTCGGGCAAACACTCGAGACGGTATTAAATCAAGGGTGTCAAAGCTGCGTTTCCAAATGACTCTAGAGCCGACGTACTCGAAGTCGTGCAGCAGTACGGCAACGGTGTAGTAGCGGGGGAAGATGAAAGTCCTGAATTTGTCATAGGCCGGCTACACGACGATTTGCGGCTTTACAGGAGACGCGAGTTTATCGGCGTAATAAGGTTTATCCAGTTGCACTGGAAACACACAACGCGATTCTTCGCCATCCGTCTTAAGACAGGTCGTTACCGCGATCGCGTATTAGCCGTAGGACGTGCAAAGCGGCGAGGCATCGCGTGGCCCGCAACCGCAATTGTGGAGGGTCCGGACGCCGTGCGCATAGGAGGCGAATCGTGAGAAGCTCTCAAAATAATTCTTAAATTCGTGGAGCTTCCTAAACGACTGGCGCATCTTGCGATGTAATAAGCCAGGAATTGATCCACCTGGATACAAATAATGCACTGCATTCACACGCTGGGCATTCCCATCCACATTTCATAGCAGGCCAGCAAGAAATAACCTGCAATAAAGTGCGAGACAATAATGGATGTTAGCCGCAGACGACACACTACCCCGCATCACCACCAAACCTCGGAGGTTCTATGAAGCGAGTCACTGGCATTGGCGGCATCTTCTTCAAAGCCAAAGATGCTCCGGCGCTACAAGCTTGGTACAAACAACACCTCGGAATCGATGTTCAAGCCTGGGGTGGAGCTGCCTTCGATTGGACCGACGCCGAGGGCAAGCCGGTTGCTGGCACAACTGCCTGGTTAATCGATCCGCAAGAAAGTAATCACTTTGCTCCGAGCGCTGCTTCCTTCATGGTCAACTACCGGGTGGAAGATCTCCACGCCCTGGTCAAAGTCTTGCGCGAAGAAGGCTGCAACGTACTTGAGAAGATCGACGAATCCGAGTATGGGAAGTTTGCCTGGGTTATCGATCCAGAAGGAAACAAGGTCGAGCTATGGCAGCCACCTGCCGGCCAATGACAAGGACTCTTAGACGCATTACGAATCAGCGGCCTAACCCGCTGCTGAACCAGACACCGCACAGCCGGTTAGCAGCAACGTTAACGGTTCCAGGAACCAGGCGTAATACTCGATTCAATTCTCAAACTTACCAACAACGAATTTAAATAGCGTTCATGAACAGCTCTCCTCCGATGATTTCGGAGGAGGCTTGCTTTTTATTGCAGAAGCTGATCTGCACACTCACGTGCGATCATTTGCCCAACCTACCGACCCCATCCGTCCAAAGTGATGGTTACCTTATTTATGAGTCAATGCGCCTAAAAACTGCTTGTAAATGTAGCGATTAAAATGTATATTAAAAATTTATATTCCGTAACGCTATGGAATTGCTGGTAGATAAAAGGTATTTTTTATTAATGCCGCAATGGCGCGCAGCATCGGGCAATTCAAAAGAATATTTACCCACTGTAATCACAACACGAACGACATCTCAATTCTGAAGGAGGAACTGTGCAGGATATTTTGATTCCAGGCGTGGCGAGTTTGCTGGCACTAGGGTTCGTCGCGTATTTGGTGATGGATGTATTGCGAAAAAATCCCGGCAATGCAAAAATGGTTGAAATTTCTAACGCCGTGCAAGCCGGGGCCAAGGCGTTTTTGCGGCGTGAGTATATTTACGTAGCCGGTTTCGTCGGCGTCATCGCGATTCTCATCGCTGCGGCGCCCATGTTTTCTTCCAGCATCGTGCTGAATTGGCAAACTTCCGTGGCATTTATCGCCGGCGGCCTCGCCTCGGCGATCGCGGGTTATATCGGCATGAGCATCGCCACGCGCGCAAATTGCCGCACCACGCAGGGCGCGGTTGAAGGCGGCCTCAAAGGCGCGCTCGGCGTCGCGGTTTCCGGCGGTTCGGTGATGGGCATGAGCGTGGTTGGTGTTTCGCTGCTCGGCCTCTGCATCGTGTACGCTGCGTTCAACGGCGATCCGATCATCGTCAATGGCTATGCCATGGGCGCGAGTCTTGTGGCGCTGTTTGCGCGCAGCGGCGGCGGTATTTTCACCAAAGGCGCCGACATGGGCGCCGATCTCGTCGGCAAAGTTGAAGCCGGCATTCCTGAAGATGACCCGCGCAACCCGGCGGTGATCGCGGACAATGTCGGCGATAACGTCGGCGATGTGGCCGGCCTGGGCGCGGATTTGTTGGAGTCTTATGTCGAAGCCATGATCGCGGCGATGGCGATTGCCGCGGGCATGAGCCTGTTGGCCGCTGAGCAGACGCGCGCGCTCGTGTTGCTGCCGTTGAATATCGCGAGCATCGGCATCATCGCCTCGATTCTCGGCATTATTTATGTGAAAGCCACGGGCCGCGGCAACCCGCAAGGCGCGCTCATGGGCGGTCTGTATGTGAGCGCCGGGCTCACCGCCGTTGGCTCCTATTTTTTGTTCAAACAACAAGGCGTCGCGTTCGAAACGTATGATGCGATGGGCCCGTTTTGGGCAACCATCGCGGGCGTCGTTTCCGGCGTCATCATCGGTTTCACCAGCGAGTATTACACCTCGTCAAAATACAAGCCGGTAAAAAATCTTGCCGATGAATCGCAAAGCGGCCCGGCCATTACCGTCACCGGTGGCATGGCATTGGGCATGGCATCGACAGCAGTGCCGGTTATTGTTTTGGCTGCGGCGCTGATGCTCTCTTATGATTTCGCCGGTATCTACGGCGTCGCGATGGCGAGTCTCGGCATGTTGGCGACCACGGGAATGGTGGTGTCGGTCGATAGCTACGGCCCGATTGCCGACAACGCCGGCGGCATCGCGGAAATGGCGCATCTCGATCCCGGCGTCCGCAAAATCACCGACAGTCTCGATTCCGTTGGCAACACCACCGCGGCGATCGGGAAAGGTTTTGCGATCGGTTCTGCCGCCTTCGCGGCAATGGGCCTCGTCGTCGCGTATATGCAGTCGGTCAAATTGCAAAGCGCGGATTTGAAAGAACCGACCGTGCTCGCGGGTCTTCTTATCGGCGGCATGTTGCCGTTCTTTTTCTCGTCGATGCTCTTCAAAGCCGTCAGCAAAGCCGCGTTTAAAATGATCGAAGAAGTACGCCGCCAATTCCGCGAAATCCCTGGCCTGCGCGAAGGCAAAGCCATGCCGGATTCCGCGAAGTGCGTTGACATCAGCACCATCGGCGCGATCAACGGCATGTTGCTTCCCGGCGCGGTCGCGATTTTGGCGCCCGTTGTTATCGGCCTCACGCTCGGCCCGGAAGC
Organism: uncultured Cytophagia bacterium; assembly: GCA_964447935.1. GTDB lineage: Bacteria > Zhuqueibacterota > Zhuqueibacteria > Zhuqueibacterales > Zhuqueibacteraceae > Zhuqueibacter. Next base: position 4,739 of record CAYUVM010000342.1, read on the forward strand.
GCTGGCAGGCTTGTTGATTGGCGCGCTGGTGACGGGTGTGATGCTCGGCATTCAAATGGCGAACAGCGGCGGCGCGATGGACAACGCGAAAAAATATGTTGAAGAAGGCCACTTCGGCGGCAAAGGCTCAGAGACGCATAAAGCCACTGTCATCGGCGACACCGTTGGCGATCCGTTAAAAGATACTGTTGGTCCCTCCATCAATATCTTTATCAAATTGATGGCAGTGATTTCGCTCGTGCTCGCGCCGATTTTTATACAATAGTTTTTGGTTCAGTTCGTAGTAGCTCCTTTCGGGCGTAGCCTTCAGGAGCCGCGTGCTGGAATTTAAGTTTGTGCGCCTGAAGGCGCTACTACGAGCCGTTGAATTTACAGCTTTGAATTTAACGAAGGCGGCGTGCTTGACTTTCATTCGCTAATTTTGTAGATTAGAGGCTGAAAATCAATTCAGGTTAATTCCGCCTTCGAACTATTTCGTTGATGCAAAAAATTTTTAACAAAACGTTGCTCCGCGTCTTGGTGCTGGTTTTGATCAGCGTCACGGTTTTTATGTTGTCGCCGTTGGCGATGATCGTCATCGGCGATGAGGGTTTTGCCCTCTCGCCGGACAGCGTTATCCCGGTCATCAGCGCCTCGGAATTCGTTGATTTTCCCAGCGGGCAGCTTCCTCGCATCTCGCATGAAGAATTTGCCTTTTGCCTGCAAAAAATTA
>CAYUVM010000343.1:0-5444 GCA_964447935.1 uncultured Cytophagia bacterium
TTTATCGCTGTTGAATGATGAAACGGCATTGCCGCTCACGAAGTACAATAACGCAAACGATGAATTTGTGACGCAAGTCTGGCAGGCGCCGGAAACGCAATGGTATTGGACTTTCGCGCGCCATCCGTGGATTATTTCCGAACGGCGCGGCGATAGGCAAGTGGTTGAAATGCAAGACTTGCAATTTTCTTTTGACCAAAGGGTACTGCAAACGGCAGGCATTCCCATTCCCAAACGCCGGCCGCCGTTTCTTTTGCAATATAACATTGCCGTAAATGGCGGCAGCACAGAAATTGTTTTTAACGGTAAACTCGTACAACCGAGTGAATTGCAGGAACCTGCGGCCAGCGCGCCATAACGCTAATCTCCCCAGACTAATATGGAAAATTCACGTTCGAACTATCAGCGCTGACGGAAGAATCCGGCGGGGCCACGCTGTCCGCTGCGGCTATTGGCAGGGGGTAAGGAGAGATTGTTGGGATACTCTCATCAGGCGTCGGCTCAAAATATCTTGCTTCCTCCAATGAATCCACTGCCGCGGCAACGGCCTCCTGCGGCGCGATGCCGCCGCGCAGCGTGAAGCCGGTGAGCGCTCCTTGCGCCTGCGCCGGCGTGATCTCCCGGGCATTTTCCAGCAGCCACACGACGCGGCTTTGCATTTTCTGTACGCTTTTCAGGCGTTTGAAGGGATTGAAGATTTTCGGATTCGGCAACATGCTGGCGAGCAATGTGGCTTCGCTGAGATTGAGGCTTGCCGCGGATTTGCCGAAATAATAGCGTGACGCGGCTTCGGCACCGTAAATGCCCTCGCCCCATTCCACAATATTCAAATACAATTCGAGAATGCGCGTTTTGGAAAGATGGTCTTCGAGACGGCGCGCGAGGAGCAATTCACGAACTTTGCGCAGCAACGTTTTCCGTTTGTGCAAGAAAGCATTGCGCGCCAGTTGCATCGTCAGTGTGCTCGCGCCCCGCACGTAGCGGCCTTTTTCCCAATTAACCCGAAAGGCTTCTTTCATCGTTTCATAGTTGATGCCGTTGTGCTGATAAAACACGTCGTCTTCGCTGATAATGACGGCTTTTTGCAAATAGGGTGAAATGCGTTTGAGTGGTGTCCAAATACGAATTGAATCCGTGGTGCGTTTGTTCCAGTGGAGGCGCTGGGGATCGACGGTAGTGGTCGGTTGAAAGTTTTTGATCTCTTCCGCATCCGGCAATCCGGCAAAGAGCAGCAGATAAATGCCGCCGGCAAAGAGCAAAATCACGAAAGAAAATATTGACCAACGCCGCCGGCTTGTAGATAATCTTCTCCAACGCGCGGGCCAAGACGTGAGTTTTTCGCTTTGAGGGAAAATTGGCATTAGCAGCAGGTTTTATGAAAGCCCGGAAACTTTGGGGTCGAGAATTTCTTTCAATGCCTGCGCGGCCGTCGGCAATGGCCGGGCGGAGGTGAACCACCGAGATTGCAGCCAAAAATTCACCAGTACTCTTGAATGCAAACGGCCTTCGGCATCCGGCAAAATTTCTACCCACTCGCCATCCTGATTTTCGTAAAACTCAATCGTGAAACGCAGTGGATCGATAATCCAGTATTCTCGGACGCTATATTCCGCATATAATACGAACTTACGGCCGCGGTCGATTTTTCGGCTGCTTTTGGAAATCACTTCGATGCAAATATCAGGCGCGGCCTCGACGTATTTTTCTCCGATAATTCTCAATCGGCTCTTGCGGACAAAGAAAATGTCCGGCTCCGGGCCTTGATAGGCCGACAACCGCACCGTCGTCGTGCCGCCGTTCACCTCACCGAGGTCGAATTGTTGCACATACAAAGTCAGAAGAGTGGAAAGCCACATACATGTTTGGCCATGACGCGGCACTGCCGGCGAATCACGAAAGATTTTCCCGTCCAACAAATCGGCTTTCACGTTCTCTTCAACAAGGTCGTAAAATTGATCGAACGTCACCAAGCCGGCGGCATTGGCGCTTTTGATCGACGGTTTGGGGTTAGGCTTTTTGACGAGATAAGGCATCCGGCCTCCCGTTGGTTTTATTTCAAGGTAAGATAGGAATTCGTCCTGAGATTTGCAAGAAAAAATCACTCTTGCAAACGAACTTTTTGCCAGAACGCACGCACCAGTTGCGCAACTTCCTCCGGATTTTCCTCCTGCGGCACATGGCCGCAATTGGGTAGAATAGCCAATTGCGTCTGTGGAATTTCTGCAGCAAAACGATGCGCATATTCCACGGATATCCACGGGTCGTTTTCGCCCCAAATGATCAGCGTCGGCTGCTGAATCTGCGGCAATTTTTTGTAAAGGGTATCTCCGGGCATGCGCGCGCGGGCCAGCACGGTTTCGCGATTGCCTTTTTTCAACAAGCGGTAATAATAATTGTCCACCACCGCGTCGGTCACCAAAGTATCATTGACAAAAACCTGGTGCAAATTTTTCCGCACAATCCATTTTGCGTTAATGCCGGCAAGCATTTCGCCGAGCAGCGGTATACGCAATAGTTTAAAAATCACCGGATTTTCGTGCGGATAACCGGCCGCGTCAACGAGCACCAGCGCACGAACGCGCGGCGGATATTTTAGCGCGAAGCGCCAACTGATTTCACCGCCGAACGAGTTGCCCATGAAAACGGCGGCGTCAAGGCCAAGCGCCTGCATGAAATCGTTAAGAAAATCTACATAAGCTTCACTCGTCGGCGTAAGGTTGAGCGCTTGCGAAAGCCCGAAGCCGGGCAGATCAACGGCGTAGACTTCAAACCCTTGTGCCAGGCTGTCAACCACTTTCTGCCAGGTGTACGTGGAGCTGGCAAATCCGTGAATCAGTAACAGTTTTTCGCCGGCGCCTTTTCGCGTGAAATGGGTATTAACGCCGTTGATTTCGATAAAGCGCGGATCCGTTTCCACTAACCCCAATTTTTTAATGTCCTCAACGCTCATTGGTCGAGGGCTCGCCGCGAAAAGGGCAAAAACAATGGTTAAAATAACGCCGAGAAGAATGGCGAAAAGCTTTTTCATATCACTACGGCACCACCGTGATTCGGCGGTTCGCAACAAAATTTGCCGCACGCAGATGAACCAGATAAATACCGGCGGCCGCGCGTTGTCCACGCTCATCGAGGCCATTCCACAAAATAGAATGCTCGCCGGCTTCACGCGGCGCATTCAGCAGCGCGCGCACGCGTTGGCCGAGCACGTTGAAAATCTCGAGCTGCACATTTTCTGGCTGCGGCAGGCGAAAGGTAATTTGCGTTTGCGCAAATTGTTTGAAGGAAAGCGGATTGGGATAACTCGCCAACAAAGCAAAATTTTTCGGCAATTCTTGCCGTTGCTCGACTGCCGTCGTCAATGAAACCAACCGAATCACCGGCGCAGTTTGGCCGGTGCTCGTTGTTATCACCACCGAGGTATCCGGGCGATAGCCGAGGGCTTCGGTGACAACCCGAACCGTGTCATTGCGGAACCAGGCAATATCAAATTTTCCCGCGGCATTGGTGCGCGTCGAAGGGTATTCACTGAGAAACGACACCATGGCACCCGGCACCGGGGCATTGGTTTTAACATCGACGACTTGCCCGGCAACATTCGCCGCCGGATGATCGGCGAACTCCAGCGCATAAAGCCCGCGCTGCATATCGCTGGCAAAGACAATGTTGGAAAAGGGATCGACACCCCAGGTGGAATTGTAACCGCTGCAAAATTCAGTGCCGTTGATATCATAAAATGCCACTTCTTGCGGTTTGGTGGGGTCGTCGATATCGACGATATGAACGCCTTCGCAATAATAACTTATGTACGCATAACGCCCGCGCACGTAGACATTATGAATGGTCGAGGCCGGTGAAACACCGACGCCAAATTCGGCCACTTGTGTCAACTGGCCCGGTGTGCGCGCATCCCAAACCTTTAGCGTATGCCGGGTGGCGCCGATTTCGTCCGTCGTAAAAATATATTTGCCGTCTTCCGTCGGCCAAACATTATGCGTTCCGGCCTGCGGATAACGCATCTTCGCCAGCTCGCGCGGGCGCGCCGGCGTGGAAACATCGACCACTGAGAAACCGGCGTTACCATTAATCCACGCGCCGTATAACCGGCCTTTAATCACCGTCATATCATGAATGCTCCAGGCGCCATCCAGGATAGTCGTCACCAGCTTCGGATTTTTCTTATCCGTAATGTTATAAATTCTTATCCCGCCAGAATTGTAATCGGCCACATACAACAGATTGCCGGTAACAAAAAAAGTATGCGCATTGATGAGTTCCGGCGGCCGAAACTCGTGAACCAATTTCGGCTGCTTCGGATCGAGAATGTCGTACCACTGCATGCCGTTGCTGTATGACACGTAAAGATAGCGGCCATGCACTTGCACGTCTTTGACCGAGCGTGAGACAAAAATGGACGCGAACAGCACCGGTTTGGCGCGATCGGAGAAATCATAAATCCACACCGAAGAATTAACACTGAACGCGCCAATAATCGCGAGATCGCCGCAACTCGTCACTTCACTATATGTGACGCCGGGCGAGGGATTGACACTGGACAAAAATTTCAGCCCCGCGCTATTCTGGCGCGCAATGAGAGGGGCGACGAGCAATAACAACAGCAAGCTGCATAAAGGTAATCGAGGTGTTCTCATCTACCAGCTCCTGTAAAAATAAATTGCGGATTTTATAATTTTCGCGAATTTTGACTTCGGGTTTTCGGCTTCGTACTTTATTTAGCGCAACACCGTCACGCGGCGGCTACGGCTCAATGCGCCGGCGCGCAGGCGTAAAATGTAAATGCCGGCGGTGACGGTTTTTCCGGCCTCATCGGTACCATCCCACGCGAATCGATGCTCGCCGGATTCACGCGCCGCCCGCAACAACTGGCGCACCCGCTGGCCGTAAATATTGTAAACTTCGAGTTGTACCTCGGCGCGCGCCGGCAGTCGAAAAATAATTTGGGTGTTTGCAGCAGAAGCCGGATTGGGATAGCTGTGCAGCAACTCAAACTCGGCAGGCCCAATTGATGATGCGGTCACGGCAGTGCTTAAACGCTTGAGGCGAATTGTCGCCGTGGTTTTATTGGTGGCGCTGGTCATGATTGTCGTGGTATCAGGAAGATACCCGAGAGCTTCGGTCACGACTTTCACCGTGTCGTTTTTGAACCAGGGAATGTCGAAATTGCCGGCGCTATTCGTGCGCGTGCTGGGATACTCGTCGCGGAAATAGACCATGGCGCCCCGAAGCGGCTGGCCGGTATCGTTATCAACAACGGCGCCGGTAAAATTTGCCGCCACATGATTGTCAAACTCCAGCACATACAGCCCGGTGTTCATATCACTGGCGTATATCAAATTGGAAAAAACATGCACTCCCCAGTTGGAATTAAAACTGGCGCAACCGGTGCTGGTATTAAAATCATAAAAGGCAACTTCACGAGGCTGGGC